>NZ_NOZF01000126.1:0-58133 GCF_002258565.1 Rhodococcus sp. 05-2254-6 | reverse complement strand
CGGCGGTCGAGTCGACATGTTCGGCCTGCGCTTTGGCGACTGCTTCGGCCTTCTGCCGGCTGTTCTCGGCTGCTTCGACAAGGTTGCGCATTGCGGTGAACTGCGGGCCGAGGATCTCGCGGGTGGTTGCATCGGCCTGGTCGGCGGTCTTGGGCATGAGATTCCTTCTTTCATGTTGTGTGCGAGGGACTTTCATTTCCTCTTGGGGAGGAGATTTGTGTGGCCGATCGTGTGGTCAGTTCGCCGGTTCGGTCTCGCCCGCAGTTGTCACCGCGGTGTTGCCGAGACCGCAGAGTTGCGTGGCCGCGACAGCATCACCGCGGGTGATGGGCAAGGCGTATGTCTGCGCCACACGAAGATATTTCGCCGCAAATGCACATGCGAGGTCGTCGTTGCTCGGATGCCACTGAGAAAGCCCACGTTGGGCTCGATGTTCAACTGCCTGCGCGCTGGCGACGATGATGTTGGTCTGTACGTCGCTGACAAAGCGTTGCTGCTGTTCGGGTGCCCATGCAGCAGCACCCAACGCCCACGCCGCGTCCAGCGGGTAGACGTAATCGCTTGCTGCAGCATCTTTCTCAGATGCTGCATCGAATTCGACGGTGACACCGGTGTATGGATCATTCAACACGCCCTGTGCCACAACGCAATTGTCCGTTCCGGCAGCGAATGTGACGGCCTCGAGCTCCGCTGCCAATGCGATGTTCCTGGTGTCGCATCCGTGATCGCTGCCTGGCGGCCGCACGAGAAGTTCCGCCAAGCGCTGACCGTCGGGCCACCTGGCCGTGCTGTCGATATCGTCGACGACGGGCAGGGCGTCGAGAAGGCTCGCAACGGTGATGACGTCGTGGAAGACCTGGGGTGGTGGTGGCGCAGTGTCGGCCTCGTGGTGATCCGTCGTGATCACCACGGCAGCCGCGGCCGCCACAGCGACCATCACGGCTGCGGCAATGGCTGTCCATGCGGTCTGATGTGTCTTCGCCATGATGGCAATCACCTCTTCGGGAGCTGTCGAGTTCGGGGAGGGAAGAAAAAGCAGGACGCAACTGCGCGCAGGCGGATCAGGATGCGACGAGAGTGAGCGCGGTGCCGAGTGCGAGGTACGGGCCCAGCGCGATATGCGACCGTGCAGGCTCGGATCTGATCGCTCGAAGGACCCGCACGACTATCACTCCGACGAAAGCCGTCAGGATCGAGAACACCAGCGCCGCACCGAGGGATGTCCAGCCGACGTAGCCTAGGACCATCGCGAGTGAGACCACCAGTCGCGCATCGCCGATACCGATTCCGCCGCGCAGAAGCACTGCAAGCGCGAAGAACAATATGCCGGCGGCCAGGCCGGCCAGAAGGGCGCGACCGACCGCGCCCCAGGTGCCGTGAACGACACCGGTGAGCAAGATCATTGCTGCAGTTCCGCTGGCGGCCAGATACGCAAGAGCAGTCGGAATCCGTTGCACGCGTTGGTCGATCCACGCAATCCAGGGCACTACCAGAGCCAAGAACAGCATTGCCGCCGGCGGCGCACTCGTCGGAGTACTGACGAAAGCGGAGATGACGCCCCACACGACACCGGAGACGATGACGGGAATTTTCGTCCCCAGCGCCGCCTCGTCGACGGAGATCTCGACCCGTGCACACACCGCGATGACGGTGGTCCGCAGCGCGGCCGACAGAGCTACCCCGACGATCACTGCTATCGCGACAATCGAGACGCGGCCGACAGTCGCAGCAGTTGATGCCTGAGTGCTGGCCCAGGATGCCGACGACGCCGCGATCAAGGCCCATAGGACGCCTGCCGCCAGAGCGACCACGACACTTCTGACGTAGTCGCTACGCAACATCGGCTTCTCGTTCACCATCGGAGCGAGCGGCGTGCACGGCCATCCGGGCACGGTAGCGGACCTTCTTTTTCACCGCTGAGTCGAGATCGATTCCGAGTACGTCGGCCAGGTGCTCGGTTGACCACCGCCGACGGAGCGAAATTCCTACGATCTCGGCTTGCTCTGCAAGAGTGAGCGGCAGTCTCCATTCGCCGCACAGGCGACGGTAGACGGCCGCCTCGTCCACGCCGCGGATGCCTCGGGGCGAATGTGGACGTGCTCGGGGGTCGTCGATTTCGTCATCGTCCCAAGCAAGAGGCGTCGCCCATCCCTGCTCACGGGCTGCATTCCGGACCTGCTCGTCGGGGCCGGGTGTCATGGAGATCTGGTCGTAGACGTCGTTGATGACGGACCAGAGTTCACTGGGGACAACTTGATCCGATGGCAACGTCGAAAGCTTGGGCACCGACAGCCCGGTCAGTTCGGACAGCGCTTGCACCGAGTAGCCCATCGCGACGAGGGCCCGGATCCGTCGCTGAGCTCCGACACCTAAGGTCATCGCCCGTCCCCGGGTGGGGTGGAAGGTGACGTCGAGAATAGCTTTCGAGATGCTTGCGGTGGTCTCGAAGCATTTGTGGTTGGCGACTGTCTCCACATCACTGAGGCTGAGCTTCGTGAGATCGAGGATCATTTGGTCGGGCATACCGCCGAGCCGCAACGACAGCAGGTGGCGGCGGGCGGGTCCGGAGGGTACCGACGAGGCACTCCCGCGGCGGGATGTTCTGTTAGATCCCGCCGCGGGAGTGGAGCGACGTCGCGCACGCGCAGCGTCACTGCCGTCGCTCGTCGGGCCGAAGGAACCACCCCTCGGCGTCGTCGAGCGACTCCATGAACCGGTATTCCGGTCAGGATTCATTGTATTGCTATCGGGCACTGCATCACACAGTGCGGGGGAAAGATTGTTTTGCGTACGCGAAACCACGTCGACGTCAGTCATGGTGCATCCCTTTTCAGTTGATGCGGTTGGTCAGACCGCACATCAGATGTTGGGGACACTACCTCGCGGGAGTGCATCGCGTCCAGACCGTCGGGTCGTTTTTCTTCGGTGATGAGAGTTCCTCGGTCGTACAGTCCGCCTGCCGCGACGCCGGTATAGCTATCTGCCTCGGCTCTTGTGCGGCATGCGACGAAGGCCGCGAGCGGGCAGGTCTCGCACGATTCGAGGAGATGCGCTGCAGCGACGGTTGCTTTCCGGCGCCGTTCGAGACGTGGGATCCGTGACTGCAGCAGCTCTGCGACCGCCGTTTCGCGGGCGGCCCAGTTGCTGTCTCGGACACACTGACCGAGCGGCATCGTGAACGATTCTCTGCTCGCGATCGCGCGTAGTTCTGCGCGGCGACCACTGGTGGCTTTCGTTCTCATCCCCGGTCTCCTCGGTGCAGTCGAGCCTGTCGGGCTGAGTAGGCCGAGCGGCCGGCGCTGATCGCGACGGCACCGAGGGCGACGACGACGGCGAGAGCGATGATCAGTCGTCGACCGTCGAGCCCGGCACCGTCCGATGCTGGGATCTGCACCATCGGGGATGCCTCGCTGGCGATCAGAATGGAGTGCTCGACCAGCCAGGCGATTGCCGTCGACCACCACAGGCCTGCGGATCCGAGAGCCATGGTGGCTGCGAGTGGGGCGATCCAGATCAGCGCCATCTGATCGTCGTCGGAGAGGGCTTTGCTGTTGTTGCCGTGTTGGGACATGTGGTTGTTCCTCTTCTGATCGTGTGTGTCGCAGAGTGATTCAGGTGGCGAGGGCAAGGGGGCGACGAACTTGAACAGTCGCGTCGAGAGGAATGTCGAGCACCCCCTCGTCGTCGCCGTCGCCACGCCAGGTCAGCCCGACCATGTCGTCACCCGACTCGTCTCCGTAGATGTCGGGTTCGTTGTCGACGACGACCCAGATCCCGGCGTCCTCGTCGAGGAGAACTAGGTCGCCGGCAACGAGGTCGACCGGAGCAGTGTCTTCGGATTCGCCGTAGCCCTCCCAGTCGTCGACGTCGGTACCGGCGTCGGGGACCACCTGCAGGTGCGGGCGGTCCTTGTGCATCGGAGAGCCCGGGACGCCGGACACGGCTTTTTCTTTCGGCGTCTGCGCGTCGGGCTTGGGCTGGCGAACGGTGGGGGTGTCGAGATTGAGCATTGCCATCGGCGACGATGCGCGACGAGCTGAATCACTGTCCGCGCGCGTCTTTCGCCTGGCGACGGGATCGAGATTGGGATGGTCCGACGCGCGCGCCCAGGGCGCGCCGGAGACGTGATGGAAACGGATCTCTTCGTCGCCGTCCACGGTGCCGCCGGGATCCGGGTCGAGGATCACCAACCGCTCGTGCCGCACTTCGAGAGGACGCAGGCGGTCCAGCACCGCTGCGTCGTCGGCCCCGGGCTCAGTCTTGCGGGGGTCGGGAGTGAAGTAGGTCTGAATTTCGACCGCTTGGTTGTGGTCGTTGACACTGGTCGCCCGCCCACGACATCCGCGCGGGATACCGACTCCAGTGGTTGCCGATTCCCACATCATCAACGCGCCCTGCGGACTCAGACGGCCCATCGATACGCGCTGGCGAAAGTTGTCTCGCATGTCGCCGCCGAAGTACTCGGCATCGGGTCGCTGCGTTCCCAGCACCATGTGGCACTTCGCTGTGCGGCCTTTTCGTCCGATCGACGCCACTTCCTGGAGGGTCTTCGGCTTGGTGGGATCACCCTTACCTTTGATGCTCGAGTACCAGTTGAGCAGGTTGCCTCGGAAGTCGGCGTACTCGTCGATGAACAGAACGACGGGCTCAAAGTCGGCCTCGGTAGCTTCTCCGTTGACGATCAGCGAGTACCGGGTTTCCATGAGATTCCAGAACCGATAGATGACCGCGACCTGGTGCTCCATGTGGCTGGCGACGATCTGTACATTCGGCCAGTCCTGGAAGCCCAAGAACTCGACCCCTTTTCCGTCGACGACCCATACCGGCCAACCGTGCGCGGTGAGCTGTGTCAGCAGGGTGTGTGCGGTGACGGTCTTTCCGGTTCCGGATGCACCGACGAGCATGAAGTGTGGGTCGATCGCCGGCCGCCACACCATGGGGTTGCCGTCCTCGTCCTCGCCGTACGAAATCGCGACCGAGTCGTAGTCGGAGTGCGCGAGGTCGCCGAGATCGGTCGTGGATTCCGCGTCGCCGAGGCCGGCCGGGTTGTAGAGCTTCTTCGGAAAGGTCGGGCGCACCTCGAAACGCACCCAGTCCGTTTCGAGGTTCCAGCGAGCACGCCACCGACCGGGCAGATTGACGCTCACTACTCGTTGTACTCGGGCCCGATAGCCCTCGGACTCGAGTCGATGTCCGACCTCATGGGTGGCTTCGACAGCTACAAGATCCCCGGTGCTCGGGTCCGTCTCGTGTCTGGTGATCTTTCCGGTCGGCCCTAGCAGCGCGAGAATCGTGCGCGTGGCTTTGACGAGTTCGGGCGAGACATGCGTCTCGGAGACGGACCGTGTGTCCGGGACGAGAACGAGACGGCGTTTGCGTGTGTTGTGCTTCTGGATCCGGTACCGGCCCCAGCTCTGCTGGGAGAGCAATTCGACGACGCGGGGCTCCCACTGTTCGTCGAGAAGGAGCGCGGCCGACTGGTAGCGGACGGTGATTCTGCCCGGACGGCCGGGCCACTGGCCGCTCCACCGAGTCGCCGTCAGGACATCACGGGTCGGCGGTGACGCGGTCAGCCGGCAGAGCTGCTCGATCGCACGATCGGTCTCTTCGGCTCGGATCGTGGCGCGATAGCCGTTGTAGCTGACGGCCGCGCCCGCGCCGACGCCGAGTGCTGCTCCACCCCATGCGATCGCTGTGTCGAGGTTCAGGATCGGGCCCAGTGCTGCCGACACGACTCCACCGGCAACGTAGAGCACACAGTTGCGGATCCACGGATTGTTCTGGGGGTCGAGCGAGGGTGCATCACGTAGCGACCGGTATCCGTCGAGGGGTGCCTGAGTCGGGTTGGGTAGCGCGCACATCATGCATCCCGGGTGATCGTGATCAGGATCCCGTCACCGGAAGTTGGGCGCATCGTTGCGGTCAAGGCCACGCTGCGTCGGCCGACTTCGTTGTTGAGATGGGTCGGGTTGTAGTCGAGGGTGAAACGGCACGCGGCGTGAGGCTGGCAGTGCGCAGCGCGGAGAGCCGCATCGACAAGTCTGATCAATCGTTCGTCTTCGGTGTCGACGAGCAGGTTGCTCGAATTCCACTCGACGACGAGCGACCAGACCTCGTCGGTGGTTGCGAGGGTCACGATCCGGTTGGTGGGATCGTCGAGCCTGAGGGTCTCGATCCGAGCGAAGTTCGGCAGCGCTCCTCGATCGATGACAGGACTCAGGGGGCCGGCCGTAGATCGACTGCTCCTCGAACGTGCCCTCGCTACGTGTAGTCGTGTCGGTGCGCTCATGGGGACTCCCTGTCTCGTCGTGCCTTCTCGAGAACAGGTAGATCCAGGTGCGTCGACTTCTGTGACAGCCGCGGTGAATCTTTTTCCGACAACCTTTCATCTCGCGCTGCAGCGCATGCGTTCATGGCCCCATCAGTGGCGCACCGATCGGTCACCAGTGCTCTATCGGTGAGGGTGCGATTGGGGACGGGCAAGTCGCGTTCCGTGTTGCGACTGACCGTCGCGGGAACAGCTATGTGCGCTCGACACCCCTTGACATGGGGGGTACGCTGCAAACGGCGATGCGAAGCGAGTAAGGCTTGCAGCGACCTTCCCACATCCGGGGCATATAACCACCAATTCGCGGCAGCATCGGCGCCTCATCAACTGCTCATCGGATGCGGTTCGATTCCTCTCTTACGCACCCTCGGGCAACGTCCATCCGCCAACCCCAGCGTCGGCGTGACTGCCACGAGATTCGGTATACGCAAGCCACCCCGACCGGCCTGGGGTGGGGCTCCTCCTCGCGGATCCGCGAGCTAAGGGCCGACGGAAGCCGGTTGTCACGTAGCGCGACAGGGCTATGAACGGCGGCACCGATCACGGGAAATAGTGCGTTCCATGTTGCCTGTACAGGGCGATCGGTTCAGTGGCCGGCGACCCTCTCCGGGTCATGTGCGGCGAGGGTCAGAAATCGAGAGTGTCCACACTCCACCCGGCTGCGGTCGGCACTGCCGATACCCACACGGTCGTGGTGGAGTCGACGGGGACCGTGGCATCCGAGGTGACGGCCGATTGCGTTATCTCCGCGACTCGATAGATGCGCTCGGCGGTATCTGCCGGGCATCCGGAGCAGCCGATCGAGACGGTTGCGGTGATTTCGGCGTCTTCTTTCTTCCACTGTTCCCACTGGGCACCGGGGCCTCGCTCGGTCGTTGCAGGGGTGGAGAGTTTTGCAGCGAGGTTGTCGGTGAACCATCGGCGGGCGCGTAGAAACGCGTCGGTCGAGCTCGTGTCGGTGCTGGGGTACCAGGTGAAGGCGGTCGTCAGTGCTTGACGGATTGCGGTCTCCGCGTCTGTGGCGGCGCTGCTGATCGGAGCGGGTACAGCGGTTGTCTCGGTTGGCTGTGTGTTGATTTCGGGTAGCGACGGCGCGGTTGGCGCGCTCGTTGTCTCCGGTGCCGATTCCGGCTCATCGGTGGCGGGTGAGCTGCAGGACCAGGCGATGGTCACCACGGCTACAACGACGAGGAGGACGGCTATAAGACGTCGGCCGGCAAGGGACATCAGATCCTCCGGGCTTTCATTCCAGCCATGAGTGGAGCTTGTTTGACGACGTCTCCGGTGGTGGGGGCGTGGATCATCTGACCGCCGCCGATGTAGATACCGACGTGCCCAGGGCCGTTCGCCTCGAACGATCCGAAGACGAGATCACCGGGCATCGCTTGATCGATCGGGATCTCCGAACCCACTCCCCATTGGGCCTCGGATGTGCGGGGCAGGGTGATGTGCTTGCCCGCGAAGTAGGCGAAACTGGTCAGTCCTGAGCAGTCGAATCCTCCTCGGGAGGGGCCGTTGATATCTCCGCCGCCCCAGACGTAGGGGGTTCCGAGGTACTGGCGTGCAGCCTCGACGACATTGTCTCCGTCAGCTCCGGTCGGCACGAACCGGCCTGTGGAACCTTCGGATGTGTACTGCGCTTGGCCGGCCAGAATCTTCGCCACATAGGGCTGTGTTTGTGTGGTGTAGTCACCGCCGGATGGCATTCCACCGGCTGCGAGCACCGCGGCGGGGCCCGCGTTGTAGGCGGCAATCGTCAGTGCAGTTGGGTCGCCCTTCACTTTTCTCGCGGCGATGGCTGCGGTGATATCTCCGTTGATGGCGCACATGAAGTGGGCTTGTGAGATCACTGCATCTCCGATGGAGTTCGGGTCGGCTCGCCCGTCTCCGTCGTAATCCTTGCCCCACGTTGCCCAGGTTCCCGGCATGAATTGTGCGGGCCCCAACGCTCCGGTGCTCGATACCGGAGCGGACGGGCCGTAGCGGAAACCGTTCTCGGCGGAGAGTTGGGATGCGATCAGGGGAGCACCCACGCCTGGGCACACGGCTCCTGCTTTGCGGATCCACGGCTCGAACTCCGGCGGCACGGATCCGGTTCGGAGATCTCCGCCGGCCGTGCCGAAGCCACAATCGACAGCGGTACCGGCGCCGGTCGGTGAATCAGCGCCGGACGATTGGGGGCTTCCCGCCTGACCGAGTTTGCTCATCGGGTCGATAGCGGTTCCGCCCTGTAAACGGCCGCCTTCCCAGTACTCGAAGTGCAGATGTGGTCCGGTGGAGCCGCCGGCGTTGCCGATGTCGGCGATGTGGTCGCCGACCTTGACCTGTTGTCCCTCCTTGACGAGGACGCCGTTGGGATACATGTGCCCGTACACGGTGGAGACCGGTTTTCCGTCGACGATCGAGTCGAGGACGATCCACATTCCGAAGCCTTGAGCGGGTCCGGCTTTGACCACAGTGCCGTCGAGGGCTGCGTAGATCGGGGTGCCGATCGGGCCCGCGAAGTCGACGCCTTGGTGCATCGTGCCCCACCGCTGCCCGAAGGGGGACGTCATCGTGGTCGTGCCATCGCGGGTCGGCTTGCCGATGGGACCGGACGGGGTCAACGGCGATGCATCATCACCACCGGTACCGGACGAGACCGTGGGGGCACAACCGCTGGAACCTGACGATGTGACGAGTACGACGACCATCAATGGAATGACGACGAGTACACCGAGAGCGGCGATACCGACCGCCAGGGCGAGTTTCCACCATCGACGTGGCGCTTTCGAGTTCGGCGACACCGCTGTCTCAGGCGGGGCCACCAAGGTCATCGCCGTGCGCCTGACGCAGCTCGATGGAGGATTTCCGTCGGATTCGTGGTGGCACCTGGTTGGACGGTCGGTCGGGCACGACGCGGAGCACTCGACGGCCGCGTGGACCGGTCGGGAAGCAGAAGCGGCGAGCCCTCATCGGTGGAGTACTCACGGAATCGTCCGCCTCCAGGGCCGGTCACCGTGGCGCGGCTGGCCCGAACTTCTCGGTTTCCTGGAGTCGACAGTGCGGGAGCGGTGGCCACCGGCCGCTTGATACCGGGTGCGTTCGTTGTCTTGTCGCCGTGAGAGCGGACCGCCGATCGGTCTCCGACGGGGCTGGAGACCGGAGTGTGGGAGTGACCGGAGCCGACGACCGACTGCGTCGGGGGAAGGTCGATGTTGATCGGTTTGCGAAGGCTGGGGTGGGTTTCGGAAGCATTGGTGGTGTCGGTGGCCGCCTGGGTAGCTTTGGCGTCGCTCCGTCGACCGACGACCTTCTTGACGCCCGCGGTTGCAATCTTCCCGGCCGAGTAGACCACGGCAGCAGTTCCAAGTGTGGCTGCGCTGCTGGCGGCTGCCGTCCCGTCGACGAGAGCTTTACTCGCCTTGGCGGTTCGGGCCGTTGCATGGCTGGCTGTCTTGGCCAGTCCCTTTCCACCTTGATAGGCCTGGCGGGCCACTTGTCCGGCGTAGGCAGCTTGGGCGAGGGGGCTGGTCGGTGTCTTGGTCGATATCGCGGTGGGCGCGGCTCCTGGTCTGCTTCCGAGCTTGCGTGCGAGGGCGTCGGAAGCTTTGCGTAGTCCTTTCACTGCGCGGCGGTAGAGAATGATGCCCGCGATCAGAACGATGTCGGTCAGGATGAATTTCATCATCAGCGGAGAGTCGCCGTCTCCTCTGAACAACTGTCCGATCACGATCATGTATCCGACGAGGAACACCACCGCGAAGATAACGATGACCATCGACATCAGCACCGCGGCGAGGGCTTTCCACAATGCTCCGCGGCCGGATCCGGGCAGAATTCCAACGACGGTCACCACAATTCCCTTGACGGCCGATGCGAGGGCGGTGAGTACCGCGAGGATGAGGGTGAACGCCAGAATTGTGGCGAATCCGAGCAGGATGACACCGGCCAGTAGCATCGCGACCCCGGACCCGACCTGTCCCGGTCCGGGGTGATCGGCGAAGTCCTTCATCTGTTTTGCGCCTTCGCCGCCGCAGCCTTTGATGTTGTCTTTGAGGGTGTCTCGTGTGTTGCCGTCTGCTTTTTCGTGGCCGGCGTCCCAGGCTTGAGTGCAACGTTCTCCGTCGGGCGAGCCGTCGATGACTCGGCCGAAGTTCAGCAGTTGGGTGGGTTGCCTGATGAACGTGTCGGCCATCTGTTCCGAGATCTGGTCGATGAGTTCGTCGGAACTCGACGTCGTGTCTCCCTTGTTGGCCAGGCCTGCCGCAAGCTGCACGCCGGCGTCGCGCGCCTGCATGATCAGGCCGTTTTGTCCTGCGACCCGTTCGACTGGATTGGACAGGATCCCCACTGCCGCAGCGGCGATCGCTGCTGCCATCAGGAGTTCGTACACTCCCGTCGTCCACCGTCCGCGAATGACCCACCACGCTCCGATGCCTGCAGCAGCGGTGAGAAGAAGGCCCGTGAGCTGGAACTGATCGGTGACCGTTTGCATGGCATCGCCGATCGAACGGAACGGCGCAGTCAACAATTCGAGCCACTCGAACCGCAAGGCGTAGGTGACGAACCAAATCGCGAAGCCGGTCACCCCGCGGTACACCTCGTACTCGAGCATGATGAAGGTGGAGAACACGGTGTACATCGGGTGCCCGACCGAGCCTTCGTCGATGGACATGAAGTAGTCCCAGACCAGAATTCCGTGAGAGTCACGGACTTCCATCCAGCTGAATGTGCTGTTGGTGGGCAGGGTTTCACCCGGGTCGGCATGAGCCGGTGACGCCAGGGCGATCGCCAGCAGACCGATCATGTGCCAGACAGCGACACCTGTGACGATCGCGCGGCGGATTCGAGATGCCACTACCCACTTGAAGACAGGGCCGAGGAAGCGAGCGAGAACACTGCACCACGACCGCGGGATCCACGACCACAGCACGAGCTCGAGAACCATCTTGACGCCGCCGCCAATCGAACCTGGCCGGCGCACAACTCGTTTCGACATCACCATGTCGCCAACTCCGCAGCGCGCTCGGTAGTCGATTCTTTCGGAGTCGTACTCGCCGCTTGGTATCTCGCTTCCGATGCCGGAAGTAAGACCTTGATGCGGCCGACGTTGCCGGCGGGATCGCGCATGTAGCCCTCTCCGCGGCGATGCGGTGCGACGTATCCGTCTTTGCCTTCGACGGGCGATGTGTTCTCCATCAGCTCTTTGAGCAGTCCGAGATCGTCTTCCCCGACGCCGAGCCACTTCAACGATTTTTGCGCTAGTCGTCGATCCGTCTGCCGGAACACGAGCCGGGTGGGGATGAGCCCTCGCAGCGTCTCGGAGCCGAAGTCTGCTTCGGGGTCGTGCGATCCGAGCATCACCGCGGCGTCGTGTTTGCGGCCGTCTCGAATGAAGTCGATGATGATCTCGACACCTTCGCTCGAGCGCGTCAGGTGATGGCATTCGTCGAGCAGGAAGACCGCGAGGGTGTTGGGGTCCGCGAAGCAAATGCCGCGGGCGATCTGCGCGATGAGGGTGTACATCATTCGCCCTACCCGCTTCTGGAGCGACATCTGCTTGAACAGATGCTCGTTCTCCACTTCTCGCTCCGAGGGCAATTCCAGTGTGTGAGTGCGGAAGACGATGGCTCCTGCGCGTGGATTGAACGGCTCTAGGTCCGGCCGAAACAGCGCTGCTGCATAGGATTTGGTCGCGTAGACCTTCAACTTTCCGGCAAGCTCGGCAGCTCCGTCGAGGGTGCAGTCCTTCTCGAGGTGCGAAACCAGGCCTGGGGTAGTGAAATTGCCGAAGCGAGCGCGGTATTCCGGCTCGAGCACTTGAGACAGCAGTACCCCCAAACGGTCGTCGGGCTGAAGTTGCAACAGCGGCAACAGAATAGACACCGCAACTTCCCCTCCTCGTGCGGGCGAGAACAGCCGAAGAGGGTCCATCGTGACGTCCGGTGCTGCGGTATCGACGACCACCGCGTCGGTGATCGCTTCGGCCCACAGTGCGTATTCGCCCAGAGGGGTCCGGTCGACCACGATGACTTGGCCGCCGCGGTCGACGACCTGGTTACCGGTTGTTTTCAAGTAGCCGGACTTGCCTGATCCCAAGTTGCCACACACTCCCACCGAACCCGAAACGTCACGTGACGCTTTCTTGGCGATGTCGTGGTGCACGACGCCAGTGCGGGCCGAGGAAATGTTGAGTGCGATCAGCGGGCCGTCTCCGTCGCCGAGATCGTTGCGGGTGACCGGTACGTACGCGGCGAAATGTTCGGATGTGGTGATCTGCGCGAACTCGTTGCAGATCGCCGGCGTCGGCACGCCGGGTGTCATTGCCCAGAACAGCTCCTCCTGGAATCCGATCGGTGACTGCAACCTGTAGGTCGAACCCTCGAACTCCTTCGCCAGCTCGCGCTGATATGCGATGGCCGTCTCTTCGTCCGCGGCGGCGACACAGAAGACGGTGGTGGATTGCACTTCCATCTCCATTGCGTCCGCCTCCAGAAGCGCGTTGTATTCCGCGAGGGCGACGGCAGCGTCGTCGAGGACGCTGCCGGTGCTCAATTCGTCTTCTCGCTGGGTGTATTGATCGTTCATCTGCACCAAGGCGCGGCGGTTCTTCTTCAGAACCTCCGATGCAGCGGAGTTCTTGAACCGAATTGCCCAGTCGACATCGACGCCGCCCAGGTTGTCCGCGAGGGTCAGGTACTCCGAGCCTGGAAACAGCGTGCCGCCCGAAGGAGTGGCGGCGAGCACCAGGAAGCACTGATAGCTGGCCGGCGGTGGCGTTACCTCCCACGGCTGGTCGACTTTGAGCACACGCGACAAGGTCGGCGCCTTGGCCCGCCAGCCCGATTCGGGGCGATCGCTTTGAGCCCCTTCGTCGAGCCGCGCGGCAGTGAAGGATCCTCGAGCAGTGCCTGCCGGATGATCTAGAGCGGTGGGCATGTCGGTATCGAGGCCGAGGCCGCGCTGCAGAGCATGTTGGTGCAGCCACACCATCTGGGAGGGGGTTGCGGGGGTCGCATCGTAGAAGGCAGGGATGGCCGCGGCGATCTGCGCGGCCTGAGCTGCGCGGCGTTCTCTCTCCTCGACGGGAATCGACGAGGGCGGCATCCCCAGCAGATCGGCCACCGAGGACCATGCGGCGGACGTTGCGGCCTTGACGGTGTCACCGAAGCCGTGGTTGGCCAGGGGGATGGACAGCCAGTAGATTCGCTGGCCGGGTCGGATCTCCTCCAGGCGGTCGATCGTGGCGTCGCATTCGTCTGCCCACGCGGGATGGAGATCGAGATCGACACCCCGTTCCATGCGCTCGACGATGGTCATTGGGTCCAGACTGACCGCGACACTGAGCAGGAGAGATTCGCCAGGAAGAGCGCGCAGCAACATCTTGTGCATCGCCCGCGCGGTCTGTCGGTCTTCGATCGGCCGGTACCCGTACGGGATTCCGGTCAGGACGTAGTCCGCCCAGACGACTCCGGAGCGGGTCCAGCGCAAGTTCGAGGTGACGAGCCGGTTCGGTTGTTGCATTACGCCTTCTCTCGGGTCGGGGTGGGGGCCGCTGCAGCCATGGCAAGCAGCTGCTGAACGCTGCTCGCCGGTGCCAGGTTGGCGACGCCGAACGCTTCGGCCAGGGCTGGACTCTGCGAGCGCTGGCGTTCGCCGTCCGATCGCGGCCGGGCTGGCGCTGGTGCGATCTTTCGCTCCGGCCGCGGTTGGGTCAGAGGTCTGAATGCTGGTGCGGCCGGCGCTGCGTTGTCGTCGAGCTCCACCGGTGCCGCGGCGTTCTCTACTCGATCGCTGGATGCTCTGATGACTGCTGGTTCACTGATAGCAGCGTCGTGGCTTGGCGGGGTGTCGAGGATGATCACCGACCCCAGTACCGCGTGAGGGCGTTTGATCCGGATCGGCTCGCCATTGATCCTCGACGGTGACATCGCCCCGGTAGCCGCGCGCCCGACACCCCGGACTACTGAGATCGGATTCCGTGCTCCCTGCGGCAGCCTCCCCAACGCCCACAGGGTGCCGCCGGTGACACCGAGGAAGATGACACCGTTGGTGATGACACTGCCCTGCGCCCACAGCGACTGGGTCAGCCACAGCAGTCCGCCTGCAATACCCGCGCCGACGAACTGGGTCAGGGTGTAGGGGCCACCGGGGATCTTTCGGCCGTCTGGCGCTTTGCCGATCAGCTGCGGAAAATTGCGCGCTTTGGTGAACATCTTGACCACGCTCCGCGAGGAGGCCTGCTGTTCGGTCATGGTCGGTCACACTCCTGCGGGGGTCGTTGAATCGAGGTGTTCGTGAGTTGGCCGAGCAGTGTCAGATGAACGCCGCGATCGGATCGGGCACCACGACGACCTCGCTGCTTTGTGGCGAGGCGGAGCCGGGAAGCTCGTCGCCGACACTGTCTTTGACGGCGGTGATGTTCCACATCACCCAGATCAGTGCCCCGCCGACCACGATCGCCACCAGTGTTTTGGCAATGGCGAAGTGACTTTTGAAAGCAATCGCGGCGATGAACCCGGCGACGCCGACGCCCACGAGAGTGCGGATGAGGCCCTGCACCTCCGCACCTTTGTTGTTGGCCCATTCGATGATTCCTTCGGCGACGACGGTCGACGACGGATCGGCCAGGATCGAGGTAATGGTCATTGTTCGTACCTTTCGGATAGGGGGAGCAGAGCGTCAGTTCGGTTGAACGGGCGCTGCGGGAACGGAGGAGGTAGTGCTGGCACCAGTCGAGGTCGGCACCGCAATGGTTGGGGTTGCTGCGCTGAGTCCGGTCGAGTTCGCGAGCAACGGCATCGGGTCGAGCGCGGATACTTCCCACCGGCCACCCCGGGCGATCGCTGTCAGCGGGTATTGCACGGTCGAGGTCTGCGCTCGGTCCGTGGCTGTGACGGTCGCGGTGGCGAGCACCCGTACCGTCGCACCATCTGCCGGGGATCCGGACGCACCCGCCGAGAAGTCGGTGTCCGAGACGAGGTCGGTGATCTGGACACTGGTGTACGGCGCGGGGGTGACGGCACGGATCGGTGTGCCGGGTGAGGTGTAGCGAGAAATTTCTCCGGCACCGGCAACCATTGCCGAGAGGAACTGGCTGATCGACTGGGTGAGCGAGTGATCGAGGCCGACTCGGAATCGGTAGCCGAGTGTGAGGTCACCGCCGGTTGCCGGGGCCGCCACAGCAGCAGGGACTGCTGCAGCCCGCGCGTCGTCTCCCACGAACACGACAGGGACCGAGAAGTATCGACGTTCCGGCTTCGTCGCCGGGTCTGCCCCGATCGGAACCACCGAGACCGACACAACGATCGCGTAGTTCTGGCCGGCCGCCTGTAGCGGTCCTCCTTGCGATGTCGATCCTGTGGGACCCTGATTTCGCGCCGGCGGGTCGATTGCTTTCACGCTCGCGATTCGAGGTTCGGACGCGGTATAGCTCGCCTGAGCCGGAAGCGACATGCCGTCGGTGCGGACGAAGCGCGCGAGGGCTTTCTCGTCTCCTCGCTTGGATTGCAACCACGTCAACACGAAGTCCTGCGCGAGGTCGGTCGCTGCTGCTTCGCGGGCTGTGTCGATGACCGTCTGAGGGTTTGCCTTGCTCTGGATCGGCGTCGTGGACCCGACGCCGGCCAAGACGAGAACCAGTGCCACCACTCCGGAGCCGATCGCCGCGAACAGACCCCACTTCATCGCCTTGGTCGCGACCGCTTGCTTGCCGGCCCACTGATGAAGCTCGGTGGCCGGCGCAGCTTCTGTCGGCTTGTTCGAGCCCTTCTTACGGAGATGGATCTTCATGAGATCTCCTCGTGCCGAGACGGCTCGACCGTGGCGGGTACGAAGCCCTCGTCGACCAATCGCAGAGCGCCTCGACCCCGGGTCGCCATCATCCGTTCGAGCGCTGCCCGCGCCTGCTCGGCCGGCTCACCGAGCACGACCTCGCGGACGCGGCTGGCGATCTCTGCGCTGAGCGGATTGTCGCCGAGTTGCGCCGCGAGGCCGCGGATCTCTTCGGACACCGAGTGCACGCGAGCGGTGTCCGAGAGCAATGCGGCCGACGGATCGTGGTCGTCCATCCGGGGTCCTCCTGTCGGTAGCCCGCCGTGTACGGGCTTCTGAGAACAGGTAGATCCCTTCGCGGGCGGGTCTGTGACAGAGGCGACCGGAAATTTCTCGAACTTTTTTTCACCGCCCCGCTGCGATTCGTCGGGCTGTTATCACCGTCGCCGTGTAACCGCAGGTCACAGCGGTCTATGTCGAACGCGGGGCGCTGCCGTTTTCTGGTTCCGCCGGACCCGGCGGGTATAACAGCTCCGCCTTTTCGAGTAAGAATCCGCAGCTCAGCGGATATAAGGCGCTGTTTGTGTCAGAGGCGATCGAACTTCAGTTGCCTCTATCAGGAGCGCCCCAGTGACCTCGCCGCAGCCTTCCTCGCATTCCTCCACCCCACTCGGATACAGCACATCGCTGTTTACGACGATCAACGCCGAGTGGACCAATCTCTGTGTCGACGCTCTCGCAGGCCGCGAAGTCCGCACGTGGGCCGATCGACACCCCGCATGGTCGTCCGCTCGCTCCGTGGCCGACATCGCTGAGCTTGCCGCTCAGGACAGTGACGCCACCCTGTCCCTTCTGCTCACCGAGCACAGTGCAGGCAGCGCCCTCGCCGGCACAGTTTTGGTCCGGTTGATGCTCCCCAAGCTGGTCCGAATCCATCGCTACGCGCGGCTGGACGGAACCGATCACAGCCGCGAAGAACGTGCCTCGCGTACCATCGCCGCGTTCTACGAGGTGATCGCTTCGCACCGTCCCGGCGGCACTGGGATTGCCGGGGCACTCTCGCTTCGGACGCTGGGTCTGATCACCAAGACCTGCGAATCTGCGGTGGAAACGCCGGCCGAACCCGACCAGCTCCACCGGGTTGCCGACGGATCCGATGACCGCACGACCAGCAATCCGGGGGAGGTATCGGCACGGGAATTGCATTCGGTTCTTGCATGGGCAGTGCAGTCCAAGACCATCACTGCCGACGAGCACTCACTTCTGATCCGTGCATATCTCGTCACCGAAGGTGCCGATCTCGCATCGCTCGCCGTCGAGGAGAACTGCTCACCGGCAGCCCTTCGACAGCGCTTGAGCCGCGCTGTCGCGCGAGTCCGCGACGGAGTAGCAGCACGCACCGGCAACACTCCCTCGCCGGGAAAGCGGACGTTCTTCTACACCCGATCACACCATGAGTCCGCCTTGGCGAGCTGAAGTCCACCTGCACCAACCCCGCTCTCACCTACAAAGGACGCACATCATGACCGCATCTCGTACACGCAAGAGGATCGTTGTCAGCGCAGTCGGGCTCGCCGTCGCTGCCAGCATCGTCGTCATTCCCTCCGCCATTGCCGATCCGCAAGCCGGTGCTCCGGCATGCCCGGACAACATCTTGGTGGCCATACCCGGCACCACGGAAACCAACGAGCAGGCCGATCCGAATGTGCCGGTCGGAATGCTCCGCAACGTCGTGGACCCACTCGACTCCGAGTTCTCATCCCAGGAACTGCAGACATACACAGTTCCCTACGTCGCGACGATCGTGAACGACAAGGCCCAGACCTACGGAACCAGTAAGAAGGAAGCGATCGATCGCGCATCGCAACACATCTCCGAGAAGGCAGCCGAATGCCCGAGCACCAAGTTCGGGCTGACCGGCTTCTCCCAAGGGGCCGACGCCGCGGGAGATCTAGCCAGCAAGATCGGAAACGGCGAGGGCCCGGTGAGCGCCGATCGCATCTTTGCCGTGGGCCTGATGGCCGACCCCGGCCAGAGCCCGACCGCCGGCGTTCAACTCGGAACCAAGACCACCGGCAACGGCTTCGTCGGTGCGCGACCCAAGGGATTCGGAGCTCTCAACAACGTCACCGCCAGCGTGTGCGATCCCGACGACACGTACTGCAACACCCCCGACGACGCCATCGCCACACAGTTCATCGGGCAACTCGGATCGAAGATCGACGCCACCGATCCCGCGTCTTCGGTCGCCGGAGTCGTCACCACGCTTCTCGGTCTCGACGGCCAACCCCTGACCGACACGCTCGGCAAACTGAACACCGCAGTGACCACAGGCAACATGCTCACCGTGCCGCAGCTCGCACTCGACCTCGCCGGCAACGTCTCAACACTGAGCGCAAAGGTCGCAGAAATGACCATCCCCGGGGCAGACATCGCCCCGATGGCCACCACCGTCTCGCAGCTCACCGATGCAATCCACCGCGGTGACATGTTCGCCGTTCCGGCACTGCTGGCGACCCTCACACCCCAAGTCATCAGCTTCGCGAGCCAATTCAGTTCGATGATCGGGACCGTGGTGTCCAAGCTGCCTATCAACGAGTACATCGCGATCGGCACCACCGCAGCGCGGATCTCCACCAACGCCGCGGCCCAGAACTATGTGGCTCTACCGGCCGATCTCGGCAAACTCGTGGGCCAGGTCAACAACGCGGTCCGCAAGACCCTCCGCGCACTCCCCCTCGACGAGTTCCCCCTTTTGAACCGGCTGGCCGATAATCTCACCCCAGGCCGCGTGCTCGACGAGGTGCTCAACTACGCCACCTCGCTCGCCACCGATTCGCACAACTCCTACGCGAACGAACCGATGGCCGACAACGGTCGAACCGGAGCGGACGAGCTCACCAACCTCTTCCGCACCCGCATCACCAACCCCACGGCACAGATTGCTTCGTAGCCGACCCACCTCCCTACTCGAACACAAGGAACCGTCACGATGCTGACAGAGCTGGACGACCCCGACACCGACATCGCTGTCCGCATCGACGTGCACGACGCTGGGGGTACCAAAACGTGGCACCCCCAGCGCGACGGTCATCTCCTCCTGAACGCCGATCCCGCGGCGTCGACGCACCTCGCACACACCCTCGCCGACACCCTCAGCGGCCACTCTCCGCACGTATGGATGATCACTGGCCCGTCCAGAACCCCCACGTTCTCGACCACCGCGGACACCGACCCGGACCCTGTCGACATCATGGATTCCGTTTGGCGATTCACAACCCAACGCAAAACTCTGATCGACAACGGTCAAGCCACAACCCACGACTTCACCCCCGCATACCTCGTCATCGACTCCCTCGAAGGCGTCGTAGACACCCTCCGCCTCACCTGCAACCGCAGTCTCCAACTCCTGTCCGTCCTCGCTCACCGCGGACACCGCGCCAACGTCTACCTCGCCACGATCACCGATCTCAACGCCCCACGCATCTCCGAAGCGTTGCGGAATTTCGCTGAGCCTCGTCTGCGAGACCGGGACTGTCTGAATAACGGTTGATCCGCTGACCTTGCGTGGCGCGGCCTCACGGAACCGGTGCCTGGTCAATCACGCCACGGAACGAAGGTGGGATTCGAGCGTTCTGATCCGTTCCCGGCCTCGGCCGATGTCGTAGCGGGAAGCTCCGTGCGGCAAAGCAAACTCGATGTTCAGTCGACCGCCATACCCATGGACGATGTAAACAGGAAAGGAAAACCCAGCTGGCGCGGGCCGGCAGTCCTCGAGTTTGAGTCCTGCGGGCGATCGCAATGGTGGAACCGTGCCTCCATTGGTGCAACGAACCTCGTTGGGTTCAGGCAACAGCACTGCCATCTTCGCGGCTGTCAGGGCTTCACTTTGGAGGTGGCCGGCGGCGAGATCGATGTGCAATTCCTCATTTAAACTGCGAGCCAGATCCACGATTTCTACGGACTCGGCCGTAGCCCGATAGACGGGGAAGCCGACAATATTTGTTCCCGCGGTGGAATCCACTGCAGGTGTGACGTGAGGCCTGAGGTCCACAATAAAATGGTAGGCGATGTCGGCGAGCCGAACACTTCTCAGATCTGACTCGGTCCGCATGATAGCGGCAGATACTAGGCCGTTTACCGTAACTCCATGGTGACGTCCGAAGTCGATGAGCCCGGTCGTGACTCGCCTGCTCAAACGACAACGCAGTTGGGTCATCGCACGATGTGGCTCGGTATAGCCAGCCGTCGGCGGCCTGTTTAATGCCGACTCTAATGGTTCGTCATTGCCGACATCGGGTGTGTCGATTCCTCTCTCGGAGAACAGCTTTTCCAGCGACTCGGGATAGCCATGAACAACCGCGTCAGGGGTCTTTCCTTCCACAATGTCGGTGTAGAAAGACCACAGATCGCTGAGCAAATCTACAGAATGGCGACCGTCGGCTATGCAGTGGTGGGTTAGTAAAGTCACACTCGCGCAGGCGGAATCGCCGACGACGTGTAGCCCGGAAAGGGCGCGGCCCGCACTGAGGTTCACCCCGCTCAGCGGCTGACCGGGATCCCCTGTGTGCACGCTGAGGCCGGGCAGCGGACCGGATGGTTTGACGATCATATGGTCTCCATCGATCGTCTCCACGTGCGCAGCCAACACAGGATACGAGCGTCGCAATGTCGCAAATGCCGCCGAGAGCCCCGATATGTTCAAATCGCCGCGAGCCCGCACCGAATACCCGATGAAAACTCCCAAGTCGACGTAGAGCGCCTCACTGGGAGCGAGCCCCCGAATAGAGTAATCCACAGTCACCACAAATTCCTGTCACTTAAATTGCTGTTCGATAGGGGACGTGCAGCTCGATGATCACGAGCCCGGCACCACCAGGAGCGTTTCTGATCATGGGATGGCCTCGGGAGATGGCGCGAACGAGCACCAAAACTAGAACTCACGAAGGTTGTCACGTAGATACACCGACGAATATCCCACCCGCGTTCGCCCAATTCGTTGTAAAGCTGGCACGAGGCCGTCGGTAATCTCAGCGATGAATCGGCGGGTGAGCGAGTTCGACCCGGTATAAATCAAGAATCCGTCACCGCCTACCTCGTCGACGATCTCCCCCATGCGCTCCGCTACGTGATCAGGCGTCCCCACCAGTTCGATAGACGGAGCGAGGTAATCAATGGTCAGCTCGCGCAGAGTTTTACCGCTACCGTGCTGCAGGAAGCTCTCCAGTGATGACTGCTCGCCATTGGTTGTCAAGTCTTGCGGAGGTACTTCGTCGAGCGGAAACTGAGAGAAGTCGATGTCGGTGACGAAAGACAGTTGCAAAAGAATGTTTTCGATGGCCCGGTCGCTGGTCATTCTCCGTTTATTCGCGGCCTGAGCCTCATCCATAGTGGCACCGAGTACTGGCATCGCGATGAAGAGAACCTTGATGTCGTCAGGGTCTCGACCGTGTGCCTGCGCCCGGTTACGGACATCGTCACGAAACTCCCGCATCGTCTCCACGGTGTTGACGTTGGCAACAATCGAGTCGGCGTACTTCGCGGCGAAGTCGCGGCCCTTGGGGGATCCGCCAGCTTGGACGAAAACTGGTTGCCCATTGGGTGGGTGCACCGTGTTGAGCGGACCCGCCGAACGGAAATGCTCCCCAGTGTGGTTCACTGCCCGAACAGTGCCGGGCGCAACATAAGTCCCTGACTCGCGGTCACGGACGATGTTGTCTCGATCCCAGGAATTCCATAGATCTCGGACAAGGTCGACGTACTCATGTGCTACCTCGTAGCGCTTGTCGTGCGGCAGCAGACGATCCATGCCGAAGTTGCGCGCGGCCTGATCTTGACCGGTGGTGACGATGTTCCATCCAAAGCGCCCACCAGCGATGTGGTCGACCGTAGAGACAGTGCGTGCCAGCATGTATGGGGGATAGAAGGCCGTCGACATCGTAGCGATTACGCCTATGCGGTCGGTCGCGGCCGCGATCACCGACGCCAACGGCACTGGGTCGTGTTTCGGCACCCACAGGGCGTGTTTCAGGTACGCATCGAAGGATCGCCCGTATGCATCGGGTACCGACACCGTGTCCTCGAACATCATGTAGTCGAATCCTGCGCGCTCTAGCGACTTCGCCATCTCGACATAGAATCGGCCATCCCATGGCTCTTCAGGCGGCGAGAAGTCGCCGGTGAAATCGTTAGCAAAGAAACCGACAAACCAGCCTAGGTGAAATTTTCGTACAGACATCGACGTGCCTCCAAATTTCGTATACGGACGAACTGGGTGGAACGTGAGCGATATAGAATGCACCGAGGACGGAGCAGATCTACCGGCCAGGCAGAAGTCCCACTAATTAGGGTGAGCGAATGGCCGCGATAGCCCCCTCGATGTCTTTGCAGACGATTACGCGAGACCGGGTTGCGGGGGTGATAAATCCTTCGACGGCAGCGTGCTCGATGTAGGAGAGCAAGGGGCGGTAATACTCGTTGTCGTTCAGCAGTACACAGGGTTTATTGTGAAGCCCCAGGTGTGACCACGTAAGGACCTCGAAGAACTCTTCTGCGGTTCCGACACCGCCGGGGAGGGCAATGAATGCGTCACCGAGTTCGGCCATGAGAGCTTTGCGTTGGTGCATGTCATGGACGACGTGTAGTTCTGTCAGTCCATGATGCGCAGCCTCGGGTATCGCAGTGAAGCTCTCAGGGATCACGCCAACGACGGTTCCGCCGGAGTCCAAGGCCGCGTTCGCGAGGGTGCCCATGAGGCCGACTCGGGCGCCACCATAAACGAGGCGCAGCTTCGATCTAGCAATCGCACGCCCCATCCCCTCTGCGAGCTGTCCATATTTGGTCCCGCGCCCTGGCATAGCTCCGCAGAAGACCGTGACGCTCTTGGGGGTCGGGCGGGCCTGTGCCGAGACCGTAGTCGCGGGCATTGGTCGAAGGTTCATCAGTCGAATGACATTCTGTATCCAGGGGCGAGGATCCTGTATGGGTCGAAGCGACGCTTAGCCCGTGCGATGGCCTGCCATCGCGAACCGAAGTGCGTACACCAATCTCCCGGTGACATGGGGACAGCATTGACTGCGTAGGCCACCCCGCCTACATCCCGAGCCTGTTCATAGAGCAGGCGGTTGCTGGCAATCATTCGGGCTTCGGCCCCTGGGGATGCTGTTCGAAGTACGGCCAACATGAAGAATGTGTCGCAGTGAGGAATCGGAATGAACGGTGCGGTGATCGGTGTTGTTGGAATCGGGTAAACCATGATCAGCCCGGAGTTTCCTAGGTCATCCGTCAATGAGGAGCTGGTAGTTTCGATGAACTGCTCGATCTTGTCTGCCGGGATCAGCAGGCTGGCCCATGGATGTGGATAGAACCACTCACCTGTGTGCCGAAGATCAAGCTCCTGATCCGCCATACGGTTGATAAAGTCACCATAATCTACGTCCGAGTTGTATTCGGCGCACGAATCGTATTGGAGCGATGACAACAGCGCATCGTCGTCTGGCCTTCGTGGTGGGGTGAAGTACTTGGCTAGGTCCAGTCGATAACGTAAGTGGCCGTCGGCATCGACACGAATTCGTCCTTGTACATGGTCGAATAGTCTGTTGGACATGGCGCGGAGTTGGTCGCCAAGGAATACGCCGAGGTTGGAATACTGCAATTTGTACTGTCGAACCGACTCGTGAGCAGCGGTCAGACGGATTGTCGCGTTGACGATTACGCCGAATTGACCGAGGCCGCCGCGCACGGCGTCGAAAAGTTCACTGTTCGATACGGCGGAGCATTCCCGAAAATCTCCCGATCCGGTAACTACAGCAAGAGAGTCCACGTTGTCGGTTTGCAAGCCAAAGCCGTGACTCGATCCCCCGAAGCCTCCGACCGAAAGCGTTCCGCCGACGGTGGTCCCGAGATAGTCGGTGAGTACCGGAGGGGCTTGCTGGCGGCTGAGCGTGGCAGCGACCACGTCGCTCCATCGCACACCCGCATCGATCGTGGCCTGCCCCGATCGAACGTCGTGGACGGTGTTGAACCTTTTCATGTCCAGCACGACTCCGCCATCTGCCTGGCATTGCCCGTAAGTCGAGTGTCCGGATCCGCGCACCGCGAGCGATAGGTTCCGCGCCGCGGTGTAGCGCAGGGCTTCCTGCACGTCGGCCACGGTCCGTGGCACGACAACGACGGACGGTTTCGCATGGATGCAGTTTCCGAAATCAGCCCCGGCGGATGTCAGGTGCACGTCGTCGGTGTGCCAGATCCCGCTCATCTGGCGGTCACACCTGGGGCACCGAAGGTTCTTAAAAATATTTCCTGCTGAAGGACGCCGTGCTCGACATACCGGCCACCCATTGATGCCGCCAGTTCGTCGAGCACCTCCGTGGTGAGGTCTCGGTTGGCCAACTCCTCTGGTGTTACGGAATGCGTGGCGCACCAGTCGAGTACACAGTCCAGACCCGCAACCGAGGCTATGAAGTTGTGCTGATCGCCTAGAACCCACGCTTCCGCCAGTTCGGTGAGTAAATTCCTGCCCGTTGAATCTCCCCGTAACATTTGTCGTGCCCTTGCGCACTGCTGGGCAAAGTAGTGTTGCCTATCAGGAATAGGCATAACATTCACGACAGCTGGGAACGGTAGGTTGGATATCGTTTGCGCGAATCGAAGAATGAGCGATATCGAACCGCCCTCCATTACCACCGCTTCGCCGCGATCAACGTACGAGGTCAGTACTTTTATCAGCCGGTCAAAGGCCTCGTCCGGATCGAAGTTGCCCTGATGTATGGTCCGGTTGTCGAGCCAAACGCGGTTGAGCCCTTCCACTTTCGCGTCGAACGCTCGACCACTGGTGACCAGGAGATCGGAGTAACACTGGATACGGTCGGCAACAACAATCGGAGCCGAGTGACTCAATGCCAACTTGCTCGCTTCGGCGCTCTTTCCAATTCCGGTGGCACCGACGATTGCGTATACGCCGGGTTCCCATCGCACCCGATCAAACCTTGCTTGCGTCTGTGCCATGGTTGATTCCTTCATCCCGATTCCTTTCTCTCGCGGGTCGTGCTCAGCCGAGGAAGGAATTGATCGAATTACTCAGGGAACGGGCGTCAAGTCCGTGAATGTGGTCGTGGTCGTCGGGGGTTCCGTAGTGGCGATCTTCCATCTCACGTCGAACGCCCAGGGAGAGCAGCCGATGGGGATGGCTGACGAGACTGGACGAGACTTGGTGCGCCGAGGTGCCTGCCAGATAGGGCTCGACCAACACGACGTTCGGACGGTTCACGGCTTGCACCGCGGCACACAGGCCCGTGGCGTCGAAGGGGCGAATCGTCGCCGCGTAGAGGATGGTTACGTCGAGCATGGAGGTTGCCGACAGCACCGCATCTAAACAGGGCCCGACTGCGAGGACGACTCCGCGGGTGCCGTACTTGATAGGTGTGAACGATGTCCCTCGGACCGCATGGGGGTAACGGTTGACCTGACTCGACAGCCGTAGGTAGACCCGTCCATCGCCTGGTAGCGATTCGAGGAGAAGATCGGCGGCCTCCTGTGGATGGCCTGGCACGTGAACTGTCCAGTTGGGCATCGAATCGATGACGGTGATATCGCCCGGGGTGAAATGGGAGAAGGCGAACTCCGACAAGTCGTAGGAGGCTCCCCAACTGACCAGGACTGCGCCGACATCTTGCTGGGCGAAGTTCAGCTTTATTTGTTCAAGAGGCCGCTCGACGAGAAAGGCGGCGACTGTGTGTACCACGGGTCGCATGCCACACATGGCGAGCCCGCCGGCTACCCCCATCATCAGCTGTTCCCTGATCCCTACGTTGATCACGCGGTTGGGATCTGCGATCGCGGCCGCTTTGAAGAGGTGGGCTCCGATGTCGGCCAGCACAACTACGGCGCGGGGGTCTGTTTCCAATGCACCAGACATGGTCGTTCCGAATGCGGTCCACATGTCAGTGTGGTTGAAGGACTTTGGTTCTTGCGTGTCTGCGGAATTCATGGCGATTCATCTCTGCTGAATGGACGAACGGGCCGATTGCCGAGTAACGGTGGCGACCACCGCGAGCGGTCTGTCGTTGTGATCTCGATTCAGTGCCGCAGCGATCTCCTCATGGTCAGCACCGTTGATGTTGATTGTGTCCCAACCCTCACCGTCGAACCGTTTATCGATTCCATGCGGCCAACCCATACTTGCCGTGCCGTTGTCCAGGACGATGACCGTCAGTTGGTTCAAGCGCGCGCGTCCTGCAAAAGCCATCGCCTCGTGGTTGCTGCCCTCATCGAACTCTCCATCGCCGATGAGCACGAAGACTCTCGGTGCGTGACGATTTTGTATACGGAGTCCCATCGCGACGCCCACTGCGAGCGGCAAGCCATGGCCGAGCGAGCCACCCGACATTTCTACACCCGAGATTTTGGTTCGATCCGGCGCGAAGCCGAGTGGTGAGTTCTTTGTCGCCCAGGTATCGAGGAGCTCTGGTCGGAGGAACCCTTTGGCCGCAAGTACCGCGTAGTAGGCCATCGGGCCGTGACCTTTGGACAGCAAGAAGCGGTCCCTGTCGTCGTCGTCGGGGCTCTCGGGGGATACGTTGAGGATTTCGTCGTAGAGTACCCACAGCACGTCCATCGTCGATGAGGATGAGAACGAGTGCCTTTCGTCTCCCCGCATACGGGAGATCAGAGCAGGCAGATCGTCATAGCTGAATTCGGTTGGCTCTTGTCGCATCGCATTCTCTTCGAAGCGGATAGCAGTAGCTGGGCAGGAACGTGCAGCCGCGCGTACCAGCGAATGGTTGTCTGGGGAAGGTTTGTCCACGAGCAATGTGACTGTGCCGTCGTTACTCTGCTCGAAGACCTCGGGCGCGACGAGCACGCACTGACCGGAGCCGAAACACCTCCGCTCGTTCACGACGACTTTCATGACCGCTCGCTTCTCACCACGTCAGCTGTAGTTCTTCGAGGCCGAGAACAATGCTGGCGGAGCGGAGCCGAACGTCGTGCGAGGGTGAGAGGGCTAGGTCGGGAAAGCGCCTCAGTACCGCCGGCACGGCCGTGCGCAGGGTCATCCGAGCGAGTGAATGCCCAAGACAGAAATGGACGCCATGCCCGAAGGCGAGGTGACCGGCTACTCCCCTGGTGATATCGAGGTCGTCGGGTCTGTCCGTCAGATTGCTGTCGCGATTAGCGGCCAATAGGGACGGGATGACGAAAGATCCTGCCGGAATGGTCACCCCGGCGATTTGCACCTCGGTTACTGCCATGCGCGGTGGCTGCGAATGGGCGACCGACAACCACCGCAATAATTCCTCAATTCCGGAATTGACGCAGTTCGGGTCCTCGATCATCATGGCGGCTTGTTCCGGGTGATGCAAAAGGGCCAGTACACTGAGGCCGATCATGCTTGCTGTGGTCTCGTGTCCACCGAGCATGATCAGACTGATGATGCTGATAAGTTCGTCGGTGCTGAGGTTGTCGCCAATCTTGCGCGCCAGAATTCCCAACAAGTCGTCACCGGGTTGTTCCTGCGCACGGGTAACCAGGGTGGCCATGTATCGACGGTCTTCTCGCTGGGCAACCGCTCGTTGTTCTGCAGATGCCGACAGATCCAGGAGGCGTGCTGTTCGATCTCGCAATTCGTCGCGATCGGCATAGGGCACTCCCAACAGCTCACACAGTACGAGCAAAGAGACTGGTAGCGCGTAACGGTCCATAAGGTCGGCGGGTTGCCCGGCTTGCTCGAGACCATCCAATGCACTGTCCACTATCTCTGCGATGCGCGGCTGCAGGCGACTGAGCCGGTGCACTGAGAACTCCGCAGCAAGGATATGACGCAAGCGGGTGTGGTCGGGGGGATCGAGTCCGATGAGGTTACCGGCGCGCATGGCGGCTAGTTCATCTTCAATCACATCGCCGCCGCTGGGTATTGCGAACATTGGCGTGTGGGCGTTGCTGAACCGGTTTGAGTCTGCGAAGATTCGCCGGACGTCTTCGTAACGGCAGACGAGAAAAGCCGGGGCCCCGTAGAGTTCTCCTACTGGGATAACACCGTCGCGGTCACGGACCTGGGCGAGCTCTTCGGTCGGGTTCAGGCCGTTGCGTCGCATTTCTAAAGGTAAATCAGCCGTTCCGGCCATACCGGAATCCCTTCGATTGTTTGTAGAAGGACGAAGTGGCGCGCCGATGCCGAGGATCGCTGGCGCGTGGATAACTCGGATATCTCAGGCCACCGCTACAGACGCTCGCACGCGATAACCAAGTAGTCGATGCTGCGTTCGCGGAAGCCCTGGAGGAATGGTTCCTCGACACCTGTGCGCAACGCTGCCTGGTTGCGCAGGTCCCAGTACGGGATGGCTTCGTCGGTGTATCGCTGAACGTGATACGGCACCAGACCATTTGCTGCCAGAGTTTGGAAATAAGTACTGCGGGTGTGCATAGCGCACTGATATTCTTCGTCGATCAACCGTGATGCCTCGGAACGCTCAGCAACTACGTCGTTGCGGCACCAGGTGACTGCGACATAGCGGCCGCCGGGGCGCAGCAACCGGGCGAACTCGGTGAACGCCTCCCCTAGGTCGACACACATCGTGGTTTCGTTGGAGACGATGTAATCGAAGGTGTTGTCCTCGAAGGGGGCCTGAACCATGTTTGCGAAGTGGAATTGCACACGGTCCGAGCTCCCGCGTTCACGGGCCAACTTCTCTGCGAACTCGACATGGTGAGCGCAGTAGTTCACCCCGTCTACCCGGCAGCCGAATCGATCAGCGATTGTGAAGGTCGTTCCGCCTCGCCCCGATCCCGCGTCCATGACACGAGAGCTCGGTGAGACCTCCCCTAATGCATCGACGATAAGGTTGATTTCCAGCGACTCCATCCGGTGAAGTTCGCGCAGGATCAGTGACTCCCGCAGCTCCGCAGGTGCAGCGAGTACAGAGTGATCGTAGTCACCGATTCCGTAGTGGTGGTGGTACAAGCCGTCTTCAGTGCCCAGCAGCAGGTTGATATCGTCGGATTTTTTGGCATCCCAGTAGCGGCGCTGCTGTACGTCATGCTGGCCGAGGACTGCCACGTCGAGGTTCGGCATTTCAGGCTCCTTCAAGTTTGTGGTTTCCGGGTGGATGTCTCAGATGCGTTCGGCCGCAATCACTAGGTAGTTCAGTGAACCGTCGCTGTAGCCGCTGAGGAACGCATCCTCAACGCCGGTGCGGAGTTTGCTGTTGTTGCGTAGCTCCCAGTACGGCATAGCTTCGTGTGTGTACTGAGCCACGCGGTACGGAATCAGGCCGTTTGCCGCGAAGGCCTTGAAGTAAGTGCTTCGGCGGTGCATTCGGCATACGTAATGTTCATCGATCTGCCTTGTCGCGTCCGAGCGTGGGTCGACTGCGTCGTTGCGGCACCAGGTGGTCATTACGTAGCGACCGCCCCGTCGCAGTAGGCGGGAGAACTCGGCCATTGCTTCGTACGCGTCGGCGTACATCGTCGTCTCGTTTGAGACCACGAAATCGAAAGTGTGATCAGGAAATGGTGCCTGCAGCATGTTCCCGAGGTGGAATTGAACGCGGCTATCCCAACCGCGTTTGCGTGCGATCTGCTCGGCGAACGCGACGTGATGTTCGCAAAAATTGACGCCGTCGATTCGGCTCTCCGTCGCTCCAGCGAGACGAAAAGATGTTCCCCCGCGACCTGACCCGGCATCCATGCCGCGAGAGTTGGGCGGCAAAGGACCGAGGGCGTCGAGGATCAGTCCGACTTGATCATTCTCCATTCGATGCAACTCTCGCAAAATCGCGTTCTCTCGCTCCTCACCTACGGAATCCAGAATAGAGCGGTCGAAATCGCCAATCGCGTAGTGATGGTGGTAAAGATCATCATCAGCGCCCAGTAGGAGATTGATGTCATCGGTTGTTTTAGCGTCCCAGTGAGCTTTCAACTCACGTTCATAGCTATCGCGCGCATATTGATCTGCCGAGATCATCACAGTCTCCTTCTTCGGTTCTCCCCATCATTTCTGTATCTCAAGTCGACATGTCGAATGAACCATTGCGACCTGCAAGGTCGGCGACTTGATGATGTCTTCGACGCTACTTATCGAAATTAATTGCGGAAATACCTCCACAGCTCTTCGTCGCGAAGCGACAAAACTTTGGCACCGTGCGACAAGTGGGGTCGAAGTCCCCTACGGGGTCCAGTGCAGGTAGGCACCCATCTGCGCCGGCCGTGAGGAGACCATGGAAGCCGCAACCGGCCAACGATCAAGTCCTCGGAGTCGGGCCCTCCAAAGTCGACAACGACTACAGCCACGTCTACCGCGAGAACCCGCAGATCAATCGTCTTATGCCGTGAAGGCGATGCCCCGATCGGCGCGAGTGCGCGCGGACGTGACGGAGTTGCGTGGTAGCTACCGTGGACGGATAGCCGGACCGTCACTACCTCGAGCAAGGTCAAGAATTTTGTCTTGATGAATCCGTCACCCGGTCGTGTACTTGTTGCCCAGCGAGTTCGATCACGTCGACGCGGCGCGCCGGTACGAGAACCTTCGTTCCGGTCTTGACCACTCGGAATTGATCGGTGGATGTGTTCTCGAATTAGCTGGGTTCCGCGTAAAACCTTCTGAATTCCGAAGGCGAGCAACCCTTCAACTCGCGAAATAGCCGAGAAAGTCTCGACTGGTCACTAAGCCCCCACCGCGCACTGATGTCGCCTATCGGTATCTGTTGTAAGCTTGGGTCGATCAAATCGGCAGCGCACCTTTCAATGCGCTCATATGCTATATAAGCGGACAGAGTTCGCTCCTCTCGCTCGAAAGCGCGATGCAGCTGACGAACCGATACATGTAGTTTGCGCGCGAGTAGGTCGGGATTGAGCGTGGGATCAGAAAGATTCTTCTCGATCATCAAGCGCGCCGTCGCTACGAGGCCGGATTGCTGGTCAGGCGGTGCGTGGCCATGGGGCGGGTGCATTCCTTCCCACGCCAGTAATCGAACGGCTGAGATGACATTATGAGCCGTGAACGTGTTCAGCATTCCAATTTCTCTCGAAGTAGAATGTAAAGTATCTGAGAGTATTTTCCCCGTACCTTCAGCGTTTGGCACAACGCGAAGACCTCGACCCGAGGCGGCGTCGAAGTCTTCTCTTGAGCCCACCCTCTGCCGTAACGTGACTACCGCTAAACAGCTGGCACGGGTTACAGTCATTGTATAACTGTAATCGCTATAGTATAGGCCAATGCCTCCACTCTTCAGCGATATTTGGACGCCGTTCTGCGACAGAATTACTTCGCCCGATAAGACGTATTGAATCCTCACGGAGAATCGTGGATCGGCTTCGAGATCAACCTGTCGACGAGTAATTTCTCCTGGTCCGCACCGAATCGACGCTAAGCTGTCCCCATCGACTATTCGCGCAGTGAGTCGTGTCATACACTGTCGTTCAGGCGCGTGACACGCGGTTCCGTACACGGTGTACAGCTCGTGACTACGCTCTTCGCTAGATGCGTGGTCGGAAGTTTTGATCAGAGTTGTGGCATTGCGGTCGTTATGGGCATTGTCTCGGAACCTTTTTGAAGGTTCTCTATCGGTTGCAGCCATTTTCGCCCCCCGGCGCGAATCGTGTTCGGTCTTTAATTTGCTCATGTCCAGAGTCCGGCAGAACCGGCAACATCAACGGCCACAGGCGACGTGCTGTAACGGCTTCGACAGGTCGAGGCGTCGAGGCCGGATGCCCACTCCACGTTACTGCGGCCTGTTGGTGAAGTGATTGGAGTGATCTCTATGTGGTGTAGTCCGCGTTTATTCGAATGTATTCATCGGTGAGGTCGCAACCGAACACTCTCCAGGTGTCGGTGCCGATTCCGAGGTCTACGTTGATCTCGACGGTGGCAGTTGCAAGGTGTTCACGAACCACCTCGACGGTGTCGTGCTGGTCGAGTGACGAGCTCGGATACACATCGATGTCCGCGAATGCGACTCGGATTCTGTCGGGTTCTATGTCCACCTCGTTGCTACATTTTCCGATAGCCATGAGAACTCGACCCCAGTTGGGGTCTTCACCGTGGATCATCGTCTTGACCAAGGGAGAGTTGATGATCGACTTCCCGACCACGCGCGCTTGGCGCTCGCTCGATGCACCCGAGACCGTAGTGACGATCAGCTTGGTCGCACCTTCGCCGTCGCTGGCAATCATTTTCACCAGATCCGTGCACACTTCCTCGAGAGCCTGCTCGAACTCGGTATCGGGTACCGGGCCGGCGGCACCATTGGCGAAGACCGCCGCTGTGTCGCTGGTGGAGGTGTCGGTGTCGATCGAGACCGAGTTGTAGGTGCGGTCGACAACGTCACGAAAGATTCGGTTGAGCGTGTCCTGGGGGACGTCGGCGTCGGTGAAGACAAACGACAGCATGGTCGCCATGTCCGGTTCTATCATCCCGACGCCCTTCGCGATTCCAACGATGGTGCTGGTGCCGACGGCTCGTTCGGAGACCTTGGCGCGGGTGTCGGTGGTCATGATCGCTCGGGCCACCGCGTGCGCGTCGAGTGGTGTTCCCTGGCCGAGCCCGTCGAGTCCGGCGCGGATGGTGTCCATCGGATATTGCACTCCGATGACTCCGGTGGAGGCCATTATCAGGGCATCGGGTTCGATTCCTACGGTTCGTGCGACGGATGCGCGTATCTCGCTGGCGTTGCGGAGCCCTTCCGCGCCGGTCGCGACGTTGGCGTTCTTCGCCAACACGAGGACCCCGCGCGGACTGGTCTGCTCGATCGAGGTCTTGCTCAAGGTGACGCAGGGGCCCGCGAACAGTGACTTCGTGAAAACGACCGACGAGGTGCACGGCCTGTCGGAGATGACCATGGAGAAGTCGTCTTTACCTTCGTCTGCCAGTCCTAAATGGGTTGTCCAGCAGTGAAACCCTTGTGGGGACGCGGCGCTCATGTCTGCCCTTTCTGATCCGTGTGATGTCGAACTCAGGACGCTCTGCACCATGCCAGCAATGCGCGCCGGTCGGGCTTGCCGACAGACGTTTTCGGCCAGTCGGACATCAGAGTGATCTTTCCGATGAGACCGCAGCTGTTCATCACTTCGGTGACGCGAAGGTGGATTCGTCCGAGGTCTGCCCCGGTGGGTGCCAGGCGGCACAGTACTGTCGTCGGTGTGTCTGCTCCTGTGGCCGTTGGGGCGAAGACGACGACCTCGTCGACCTCGTCGAGTGCGGTGATCTCGTCGACCAGGACGCCTGCCGAACAGAGTTGACCGTGGTTGTTTGTCCATACGTCATCGATGCGGCCCAGGACGTTGATGGCACCGTTGTCGTGGACCATCACCGCGTCCCCGCTTCGATACCAGCCGTCCGTGAATGCGCTCTGTGTACGGTCCGGGTGTCCCCAGTAGCCTTCGGCTCGGTGCGCTCGGCGGAATTCGGGCTCGCCCACTCGATAGGTATCTGCGTCGATTCCGTGGATGGGGCGCACTCGCATCTCCACCCCGGGTAGGGGCCGCAGTTCGGCCGCGCTCTGCAACTGTGGCCGCAGATCTGCGCACATGATGCCGCACTCGGTGGCCCCGTAGAGCCTGCGTAGGTGGACCCCGCACCGCTGGTGGATCAGTCGCGCAGTGGTCGGCGTCAGGAGAGCCCCGCCCGTCAGTGCGGTGGTCAGGTGTTCACCCATTCGCTCCGATGCCGCCGGTGACGCTGCGATCGCGTCGTAGTGCGAGGGAAGGGCGCTCATATAGGTACCGTTCCAGTCGCAAATCGCTCTCGCGTGGGCAGAGGCCGGGAGACCGGCGTCGAGGTGCACCGTGGGTGCTCCCGAGAGCAAGCCCGCGAGAACGTGAACGTCCATCCCGTGCGCGAAATCGAGGGGGTGGATGTTGATGATCACATCGTCGGCTGTCAGACCGAGCTGCTGGCACCAGTCGGTGCGGTCGGCGAACAGCGATTCCTCGGTCCAGTACACCCATTTCGGCTCACCACTCGATCCGGATGTTTCGAGGATTCTTCCTCGCACGGTGTCGTGCTCGGTCACGTCGCATTGACGCGTTGGGTTGCAGTATCGGAGCTTTCGGGTTGCTGCATCGAACACGGAGGCCAGTTCGGGCAGGTCGGGGTCGATGTCGTGGTCGGTAATGGCGTGCCAGCGGCGGCCCAGTGCGCTCAGTCGGTCCCATGCTGGATGCCGCGTCCGGCTCGCCAGGTGCACGCCGCCGGCGGCCATCGTTCCCAGTAGTGCTGCAACGAAGTCTGCGGCCCCGGGGTGATGATCGACGACGACCACGTCGCCTTCGTCGATCACCGGTGCCAGTGCATCACGCCATGCCATCGCCGCGGCCGACAGCTCCCCGAACGTCGTATGGCGTCGTCCCTGGTGAAGTGCGTCCTGATCCTGTTGGGGCATGCTGTTCAGTGCGGCGAGGAACCCTCGCGCGTCAGACATTGATCTGTCCTCGGAACAAGTGTCTGACGCTGCCCGGTTCGATCGTTGTCCGCCCGTGCAGAACCTGTTCGTTGTCGAGGACGAGAAGATCACCCGGGGCCCAGTCGTGCGAGTAGAAGCTGGTACTGCCCCGCAGGTAGGAGTCGAGCCGTGCGAAGACGGCCCGGCTGTCTTCTTCGGTCGAGCCCGCCAGACGGACCGACCATCCTGCGGGGGTGGTCCGTTCCTCGGTGAACGGGAGTGCCACGTTCAACCGCGTTGTCCCCGTTGCTGATCGCACTGCAGGTGGAATCGACAGCCAGCGGTGCGCGACGTCGGGAAAGTGGGATTGGTCGGTGACGTAGTACTCCCAATCCACGTCGGTCACCGTGCTCAGGTCCGGTGGGAGTGTTGCATCGAGTAGATCCGATTGCAGACAGAGTTCTGTGCGTCCGGATCCTGTGGGCTGATCGACTGCATTGCAATACAGCGCAATGTATTTGGGACAGGTCCCGACAAGTGTGCCGTCGGTGTGCAGAGGCAGGGCACTGCGCCCGGTGACGACGCGGTCCGGTAGCGGGCTTGCGTCGAGATCGAGCAGACCTGCGCTTCCGGTGCCGAACCGATGTGTGGCGAGAGTCCCGAGCCCCTGCACGAAGACCTCGAAGTCGCTTCTGCCGAAGTCGACGTCGCCGACCAGAGCGAATCCATCCCGGGTGGCCACTGCCGCGAGATCTCCGGGATCGGTGGCCGTCACCGCTGCTCACCGCCGACCGCAACATCGTGGTTTCCCAGAGGGACCTCATCGAGGGTCTGTGCCCGGATTTGGGCACAGACGGCAGCCAGTTGTTCTCCGAGCGCGCCGTCCAACCCTGCTGACAAACCCGCCCCTTGGTGGATTGCGACTTTTCTCCCGAACGCAGTCTCACGGGGCAGTTGGTAGGCCGCGAGCTCGCGGAGGTAGTACTTTTCGATGCCGTCGACGGTCTTCAGCTGAGCGGGGACACTCTGTTGAAGGTGCAGTAGAGCAGGACTCCAGTACGGGTGGTACATGCGCGGCCCTGGGGTGAATTGGCCGGTCACCATCATTCCTGATGCGCTGGCGTCGTCGATACGTTCGTTCAGATCGCCGGCGACTGCGCCCATACCGAAATCGCTTCCGGCGTTGAGCAGATCGCTGCCGAGTCCGGTCACGAGGTCGGCACCACATGCTCGCGCCAACTCGAAGGCCACTGTCACCAGCAGATGCACGGTGATGACTTCTGCATCATCGGATTGAGTGTGCTGCATGCACGGGTAGATCGCCGCTGTCGATTCCTGTGCGGTGACGTCGATGACGTCGAGCGGCAGACCGACGTGGCGCGCTGTTCGAGAGGCACCGTCGATTTCGTCACCCCAGGGTGTGCGGAGGGTCAGTGCACGGACGTCGGCACCGGCCCTCCACAAGTAGGAGGCGAGGAGTCCGGAGTCGACACCACCGGAGAGCAGTAAGCGAATGGGACGACCCGACGATGCGATTTCCGTTGCTGCAGTGCGTAATCCATGGTCGAGCCACCCCATGGCCTGTTCGAGCGAACACCCTGGGACACCGCCCGACGGCGACGATCGGGGGACAGCGCGGTGCACCGACAACTCTCCGTCGGCGGAGCAGACCAGAGTCGTCCCGGGGCGAAGTGCCGTGGTGGTTCCTGCGCGGTGACCGACACTCGCGGCGGTCGCCGCGAATTGCGCTCCCACCGCCCATGTCCGTGCATCATCGGTGCGGGAGAGAAAGACTCGGCATTCGCCGTGCAGCGGCGTCGTGATCATGACTGTTCCGTCGTTGCGGTTCAGAACGGGGCCGGTATGTCCGCCAACACGGCGGATGCGGCCGCTGTGCGAAAAGACGACCCACCCATGATCGGTTGGGGTCATGGGTTGTCTCCGACAATTGTGCGCATCTTCTGTTGGGCCGCATCGCCTGCAGCGAACCCCGCTCGGTGGCCGGCTATTGCTGCAATACGGGCTCGTTCCATGTCGAGCAGCAGATCGTGGTTGACGAACGCCTTGGTGCGGGCAAACGGCACCGATTGGTACTCGGCCAGTGCCTGTGCTCGGGTGCATCCTGCAGCGAGCGGGTCACTATGGGCTGCAACGAGTTCATCGAGGAGGCCGTCGGAGAGTGCGGTGGTACCGAGCCATCGATCGCACCCGATGATCATTCGATTCGCCACGGCAGGCCCTACTCGGCGTTGCAGGAGCGGAGCTCCGAGTATGCAGGAGATACCCAACTTGAGCTCGGGCATACGGAGGTCCGACGTCGACGTTCCGATGCGCCAGTCGGCGCACAGTGCCAACTGAAGACCGATGCCGATGCAGTATTTGTCGATGACTGCCACGGTCGGTTTCGAGATCGACAGAACTGCTCGATACATGTCCACGCAGGCGTCGATCCATCGGTTGACCTCGGAGCCTCCCGTGAAGTCCTTGACTTCGTTGAAGTCACCGCCGACACCGAAGGATCGACCGTCTCCCCCGTACAGAACCAGCCCCTCGACATCCGGGGTGTCCCCTAGCTGCCAGACCAACTCGGTGATGCCGCGCATCTTGTCTGTGGAGAACGTGTTGTGTCCTTCACCGTCGAATTCGATGATCGCCAAGGGGCCGTTGCGAACTGCAGTACCGCCATGGGCTTCGGGCGACCTGGGCCGATCGTGGGGCTCGTGGGTGGCGGAGGGTGAGTGCAGTGTTCTCACGCTTCGACCAGCTCCCCACGCTTTCGGCGGTCTGCGTCGAGGGCGCGGCGTGTGTAGAGACGTTGTCCCCATTGTTCGCTGTGATCGGCGCTGATAGCGGTGCCGTTGCATATTGTGGTGACGATTCGATGGAATTGAGCCAGTGCGGCGGCGGCGGTGCGTTCGCTCAAGCTCGTCTCGGATTCGCCTGGGACGATGTCGAATCGGTCGACTGCGATGATCGGACCGCCATCTACCTTCGGGGTGATGATGTGGCAGGTGGCCCCGAATTGCGTCTGGTTGTCGTCGATCGCGTAGCGATATCCGCCGATCCCTCGGTAGTTCGGGGTCGCCGGGTGGAAGTTCACGGCCAGTTCCCGCACTCGATCGAGTGTGGCCTCGGACAGGATGAAGTCCGATTTGAAGGACAGAAGCAGGTCGCACCCGTGCCACTGATCGAACGATCGAGTTACTGGATCGCCGTAGTCCCAGGCAAACCAGTCGACGTCGGCGAATCTGCGGCGGAGAAAGTCGTGGGCGAGTTCGCCCCACCGTGATCCGTCGGAGATGAGCAGAACAGAGCGGGTGTCTTTCATCGAGTGACAACTCCTTCGGTGAGTGGGAGAGCCCAGCAGTACGCGAATCCGGCACCTGCTTCGTGTAGAAAGGTGTCTGCCTCTTCGTAATCGGCCAGAGCCGAGCTGTATCGGCCGTATTTCGGGGACGTCCGGCCGATGCATCGAGCGGAGCCCTTGTACAGCTCGACGGTCACTGTGCCCGTCACGCGGTGAGCCAGACGGGCGCAGTAAGCATCGAGTGCTGCACGCAGATCGGTGAACCAGTAGCCGTAGTAGACCAACTCTGCGTACTGGTCGGCGATGGACCGCTTGTGGTGGAGCGTCTCTCGGTCCAGTACGAGTGCTTCGAGATCGGTTCGTGCAGCGAGAAGAACTGTTGCAGCGGGTGCTTCGTAGATTCCGCGGCTCTTGAATCCGACGATGCGGCTCTCGAGAATTTCGGTACGCCCGATACCGTTCGCGGCCGCTGTGTCCCCGAGTTCGCTGACCAGGTCGATCAGGTCGAGCTTGCGGCCGTCGAGAGCGACGGGGATGCCTGCTTCGAACTCGATCGTGATCGTTGTTGGACGATCCGGTGCCTGCACCGGCGCGGTCGTGATCTGCCATGCATCGGGCGGTGGAGCGTGGTCGATGAGGTCGAGATCCCCGCACTCGATGCTGGTGCCCCAGATATTGGTGTCGATGCTGTACGGCGTCGTCTTGCTGACACCCACATCGATACCGTGACGATCGGCGTAGGCAATTTCGCTACCGCGGGAGGTCATTTCCCAATCGATGACAGGTGCGAGGATGTCGAGCTCGGGAGCCAACGCCCGCACGGAGGTGTAGAACCGGACCTGATCGTTTCCCTTGCCCGTGGCACCGTGAGCGACTGCGGATGCACCGCGTTCGCGAGCGATGCTGACCAGCCGCTCGGCGATCAACGGTCGAGACAACGGTGCAGCCAGAAGATATTTTCCCTCGTATGCAGCGCCGGCGGCGAGAGCCGGGATTGCATAGTCGTGGAGGAACAGGTCTCGGACGTCTTCGACGATAACTTCCGACGCGCCGGCCGCGGTTGCGCGCTTCGAGACGGCCTCGAGGTCCTCGATTTGGCCGAGGTTCGCGCAGTACGCGATGACCTCGGTCTGATAGCGCTCTTTGAGCCAGTGCACGGCAACGGATGTGTCCAATCCGCCGGAATATGCCAGGACGATGCTCATACCCCGACCTCCATCGCGAGTTCGGGCACGCTCACGCCGCCGACGACGGATCGCGCTGCTCGTAGGCATTCCGCCTTCGCCTCCCAGAGGCGGGTTCTGGCTTGCCGGATTTCGGCGAGTCTGTCGGTCACGTCGGCCAGGCCTTGCTCCTGCTGTTCGGAGACCCGCGTCGGTCCGGTGGATCCGGCAGAGATGTAGCTGCGCAGTGTGTGGAGCGGATCGCATATCTGCTTCATGTCGACCTCACTGATGTCGATGTCGTGTTCCTCGCGGAGGAAAGTGGTGGTGAACGCGACGTTGCGCAGGGTGTGACCGGCTGCGAGGGCGGCGTTGACGAGGTCACCGGTGATGCGGTGGGCTGTGCGGAAAGGAACGTCGAACCGAGAGACCAAGATGTTGGCGATCTCTGTCGCGGTCGAGAAGTTGTCCCAGCACAGGGCTCTGCCGCGAGCACCGTCGAACGCGGTGTGCAGGTTCTGGCGTCGGCACAGGCGAATGGTGTCGAGGTACGTATCGAGGGCGCCCCAGTAAACCGGTTTGTCCTCCTGCAGGTCGCAGCTGTACCCGAGACCGACCGACTTCTCCATCACCAGCAGTTGCACCAGCGCACCCACCGCGCGACCGGACTTCCCTCGCGCCAGTTCTGCAACCACCGGATTCTTCTTCTGCGGCATGATCGAGCTACCGGTCGCGAACGAATCGTGCACTTCGGCGAGAGCGTATTCGTTCGAGCTCCAGGTGACGATCTCTTCCTGCATGCGAGATAGATTCACAGCACCGCTGGCAGCTGCGCCCGCTACTTCGACTGTCCAGTCCCTCGTCGACGTCGCATCGAGCGCATTGACCATCGGTGCATCGAACCCGAGAAGCCGGGAGGTGTAATCGCGGTCCAGGGCGAATGTAGTTCCGGCGAGCGCACACGCGCCGAGCGGATTGATGTTGATGCGCTTCCAGGCATCCATCAGTCGGGAGGCATCACGCAGCAAGGCCTGTGCGTGCGCAGCCTTCCAAAATGCTACCGAAATCGGTTGCGCTGCCTGCGAATGCGTGTAGCCGGGTAGAACTGCTTCTCGTTCCGACTCGGGGCACCCGAGCAGATCCTGCACGAACATGAGCAGTTCTTCGCTGGCATCGAGCAGCCACTCGCGGGTGACCATGCGTGCGTCGGTCTGCACCTGATCGTTTCGGGACCGTGCGGTGTGCATGCGGCCGCCGACGGGTCCGATCCGTTCGATGAGCATGAATTCGGTGTTGAGGTGCACATCTTCTTGTCGGACGTCGAGCTGCAATCCACCGTCGGCTCGGCTGCTCTCCATGTCGAGCAGCCCAGCGAGAAGCGCTTTGGTGTCGGGTTCGGTGTTGATTCCCGCGCGACCGAGCATCAGAACATGAGCGATGTTCTGCCACAGGTCGTGTTCGAGCATTCTGCTGTCTACCGATGCTGTCTCTGTGTAGCGAAGTACATCGTCGGTGATATCGGTGGAGAATCTTCCACCCCAGAGCTTTTCGCTCATTGATCGGTACCCCTCTGTGTGCGTGATGGTTCGGTTTCGGTACAGGAAAGTTCGGGTTAGGGCACGGCAAAGCCAAGACCTGGCGGGATTGGACGGCCCGGGGCGCGGACCCGGGCCAAGGCGTCGTTACACAATCAAGTCAGGTCGGGCTCGGGTCGAGTAGTTGAAAGAGCGAAGGGAGAAGGGCTCGGACGGCGGGGGTGTTTACTCGAAGGCCAGCCGGACGCCGAATCCCACCAGAACAACACCCAGTCCACGCTCGAGCCACGCCCCCAAGCGGCCCTTCTCCAAGAACCGGCGAGCGGACGAGGCAAGAAGTGCGTACGAGGACAGACATATCAGCGCCACCACGAACTCGATCGACATGAGCAGCATGGACCAAACGAAAACGTTCCCGTCGCGCGGAATGAACTGCGGCAGCACCGCCAGGTAGAACGCACCCATTTTCGGATTCAACAGGTCCGCGACGAAACCGGTCATGAACGCTCGCGACCACTTCGGCTGGTGCGCGTTGTAAGTCGCGGCATCGACGTCGGTGAAGCTGCCCTTGCGCTGCCAGATACTCTGAATTCCTAGAAACACCAGGTAGGCGGCACCTGCGATACGTACCGCGTCGAATGCCCCGGGGACGCTGGTGAGCAAGGACGCCAACCCCACGGCCGCAGCGATGCCCCAGGCCATCGACCCCGTCGCCGCACCCAAAGCTACGGCGATGCCGTGACGCACACCGCCGGTAAGCGAGTGCTTGACCGCCAACATGACGTCAGGACCTGGGATTATTCCGAAGACGATAGCGACGGGGAGATAGGCCAGAACGGGGTTGTTCACGGCAAGAACGGTACGACCGCTCCAGCATCGATGCACGTTTCCTAAGTATCGCTGATCTAGGTTTAGTATTTGTGGATGTACAACCACGATCAGCTCGCCACACTTGCCGCGATCTGCGATTCAGGGTCGTTCGAGGGAGCTGCAACGGCGTTGCACATCTCGTCTTCTGCAGTCAGCCAACGCATTACCGCGCTCGAACGAGCGTCGGGGGCCGCGCTGCTACAGCGAACCAGGCCGGTACTACCCACCAGAAACGGGCAAGCCCTGCTCCGACTCGCGCGGCAGATCGAAGTCCTCACCGTCGACGCCGACGCTGAGCTACGCGGCGGCTCAACGACAACGAATACTGCTGCACCGCTGCGCTTTTCACTTGCTATCAATGCCGATTCGGTCTCGACGTGGTTCCAACCGGTGATGAAAGCGATAGCCGTCGACCGACGGATACTGCTGGACCTCCACATCGAAGATCAGGACCATACAGACGCTCTACTGCGTCAAGGCGCGGTCATGGCCGCCGTGACGACCTCACGCACCGCAGCACCTGGCTGTACGGTCGAACCGCTCGGAGCCATGGTCTATTGGCCCGCGTGCGCACCCTCACTCATTCGCGACGCCGACTCCGACGGTTGCGATCCCAGCCGCCTCCCGATGCTGCGATTCGACAAAAAGGACGACCTGCAACACGCCTATCTACGCAAGATCAAGGCGCACCGTGAGCCCCCGATCCACTACCTCCCATCGAACCGCGAATTCCTGACTGCAGCTCGACTCGGACTCGGGTGGGGCGTGCTACCGGAAGGACAAATCGCACGCGACCTCGCCGACGGGACACTCGTTCACCTCGACCCCGACCACAACGTCACCATTCCCCTGTATTGGCAACGATGGCACCTGCCATCCGAAACCCTCGACAGAATCACAGGCTGGGTACGCGATGCTGCACATAACGCATTGATCGACACACCCAAAGAACGAAAAACAGCGAACCGTCCCCCAGGTCATGCGGTGACCGGCGCGGCAACACCGGAACCTGCGTGAGTCCGGCGGTCATCGGTCCAGCTGTGACGGCTAATTGCACACCCTGATTGGACCAAAGTTGCGGCGATGCACGCCGGTCGCATGGTCCGCCGCCGGGTGCGCGCCTAAGGTCGCCGATCGCTGACCGAGCATACGACGCGGGGCGTTGAGCCTCGACCGAATGCTCCACCACGCATCGAAGTATCGATCGGCGCGGATCCCATAGTGTACGAAAAGCAGTGATTGCTGGCAGCACAACTGAAAAACGTCAAAACAGCTACTGCTGCAGCTTTTTTCAGACTGGGAGTACGCACGGCCTGCGGCGGCGCGGGTCTCTGTTCCGTCAGGGTGAGGCGAGTGCCTCGGACAGGTAACGAATCAGTGCCGCCTTGAGCTCGGTCACGAGCTGGTCCTTCTTGTTAGTTTTTTCTGCGGCGATGACGGGCATCATTCCGCGGGTGATCTGCAAGGCCACCAGCGCGTGGAGGTCGATGCGTTCGCTGGACAGGGTCGGTGCGAGTGCGGCCAAGGTCTGGGCGACCCTCTGGGAGAGTTCGCTCTGCAATGGTACGACTGCGGTATACAGGGCAGGCTGGGTATCTGCTCGCGAGAACAGTTGCAGGAAAGCCGGATTGGCCGCATTGAAGGCGACCATATTGTCGACGGCCCGGTCGATGAACTGCGGTAGAGATTCCACGAAGCCGTCCGGTCGCGGATCGACCGCGGCCGATTGGGCGTCGGTCAACTCCACGACGTAGCGTTCCGCCAATGCTGCGGCGATGTCTTCCTTGTTTCTGAAGAACTGGTACAGCGAACCCGGTGACATGCCCGATTTGCTGGCGATAGCGTTCGTGGTCGCTGCGTCGAACCCGACTTCTCCGAACAACTCCTCCGCACCGTCGAGGATCGCAGCGATGCGCTTGAGTCCGCGATCCTGACGCTTGGGTGCAGGAGAGGTAGTTGGCGTCGAGGTATTCGGCATGTGAACTCCAGGCTTTCCGGTAGACAAGACGAGCTTTCGCTCGTATTCTCGCAAATCACGAGCAATCGCTCGTATCCACGGTAGCAGGGGGACCCGCGATGCCCACCCGATTCGCCACAACTCGACCCGGCCTCACCCTCGTAGTGGCCGGCGTCCTCTTCCTCGTGCTCGCAGCAGTCGCTGCCGGTGCGATGAATGCACTGTCCCTGAACAGGTTCGAGGCGACCAACGCCCCGTCTGCGGCAGCCGAGGCGCTGCTCAACGACACCTTTCAGACCGGCACACCCAACATCACCATCCTCGTCACCGCGAAGACCGGCGACGTCGACAGCTCGGCCGTCGCCGCGGACGGGTTACGTCTGACCGAGTTCGTCGACACCTTCCCCGGCATCGACGACACATGGTCCTACTGGACCGAAGAGGTTCCGACCCTCGCCGCCGGGGACGGCAGCTCGGCGCTGATCCAGGCGTGGGCACCGGGCGACGCCACCGAAATCCGGCAACAGGTCCTTCCCGCTCTCGACGAGGCACTCAGCCGGTCGGCTACCTCGAACATCGACATCGCTCTCGGCGGCAGCGACGAGGTGTTCCGCTCCGTCGCAGAACAATCCAGGACCGACTTTCTCCGAGCAGAGCTGATCATCGCCCCGCTGGTGATCGCACTGTTGTGGGCCGTCCTACGGCGGCTCCGTCTCGCCGCAGTGGTCTTCGCAACCGGACTGTTCTCCGTCGTCGGCACCCTGGCCATCATGCGCGTGGTGGCAGCCTTCACCGAAGTATCGACCTTCGCGGCGAACATCGCGCTGGTGATGGGCATTGCACTCGGCGTCGATTACGGACTGTTCCTGATCTACCGCTTCCGAGAGGAAGCCCGCCGCACCGCTGACCTGACGTTGGCCGTGCAGCGAGCAGCGCAGGCAGCCGGACGCACCATCATGTTCTCCGGCGCCACCGTCGCCGCGTCACTGGCCGTTCTGCTGGTCTTCCCGTTCCCGTTCCTGGCCTCGTTCGCCTACGCCGGGATAGCCGTCGTCGCCACCGCCGTGCTCGCCGCTACGGTCGTACTCCCGGCCGCATTGGTGCTGCTCGGGCACCGCGCCTTACGGCGCAAGGAACCGGACACCGACGGAAGTACCGTGTGGCGGCGGATCACCGTGGCCACGACCGGCCGACCTGCAGTGTTCGCGATCGCCGGTGTGGTGATCTTGATACTGCTCGGAGCGCCGGTACTAGGCGTTCGGTTCGGCGCACCGGACGATCGCATCCTGCCGCAGTCGGTTCCGGTCCGCGCCCTGTACGACACCATCCGCGACGACTACGCCAGCGAGGATGCAGACGCAATTCTGCTCGTCGCACCGACCATCGCACCGGACGGCCTCGCTCGGTACGCCTCCGATCTCGCAGCACTGCCCCAGGTGCTACGAGTGGACAGCGCACTGGGCACCGTCGAACCCGACAGGGCGCTCACTGCTCCACCGAACGGCGCCGTCCGTTTCACTCCCGACACCGCAGGCAGCTACCTCTCGGTGGTACCGACTCGCGAATCACTGGACGACAGAGCCGGATTCGTCTCCGCGGTACGGTCGGTGGAGCCTCCCGGCCAGGTACTCGTCGGCGGCTCACCCGCGATGCTCGACGACTACACCGACGGCGTCACCGCCCGGCTCCCGCTCGTGGCCGTGCTCATTGCACTGATCACCTTCGCCATTCTGTTCGTGATGACCGGATCGATCATCGCCCCCATCAAAGCCACCATTCTGAATCTGCTGTCACTGACGGTCATGTTCGGTGTCCTGGTGTGGGGTTTTCAGAACGGCAATCTTGCTGGGCTGCTGGGTTTCACCCCTACCGGTGCCATCGAGCCGAGCATCCCCATCCTGATGTTCTGCATCGCCTACGGCCTGTCGATGGACTACGAAGTCTTCCTGCTCTCGCGCATCAAAGAAGAATTCGACCGTACCGGAGACAATCGCCAATCCATCATCGATGGCATCTCACGCTCCGCACCCGTCGTCACCGCAGCAGCTCTCATCCTGGCCGCATCCTTCGCCACCTACGCCACTTCCGGGGTGACCTTCCTTCAGCAACTCGGAATCGGCATGGCACTGGCGGTCCTGATCGACGCCACCGTCATCCGAGCGATCCTCGTCCCCTCCATCATGGCCCTGACCGGCCGCTGGAACTGGTGGGCACCGCGCCCACTGGCACGCCTGCACCAGCTCATCGGCATCACCGATGCTCCACGCGTCGATACACCTGGTACCGAAGTCGACCCTGGAAGACCCAAAACCCCTGTATGAGCACTGCACTCGCACGCTCCCAGCCACCACATCCCCGCCCCGATCGGAGTACCCCATGCTCGACAGCCGCCATCACCCCCTCTCACGGCTCCTCGCCGCGATTGCGATAACCGTCGCGTCGACCGCCATCTTTCTCGGTGGAACGGCCATCGCCTCCGCGCAGCCGACCCGATCGGACGTGATCGACGTACCGGTGTCCTTCACAGTCCGCAACACCAACGACACAGCCGTCCCGTGCACCGCCGACGGCGGAACCTACACCATCCGTGGCCATCTCACCGCTCCCGCAGAGGGTTTCGGCAACGCCATCACCCTCTACGAACACGGCATCGCAGCCGGCGAATGGTACTGGCGTCTTCCAGTCGAGGGATACCACCACACCTACGAAATGGCCGCTCGCGGACAGACCTCACTGACGATCGACAGACTCGGATACGACACGAGCGACGCTCCGGCAGGCGGGGCCATGTGCGTGGGGTCCCAAGCAACGATGGCCCATCAGATCGTCCAAGCGCTGCGTACCGGCACCTATCAATGGGATGCATCCGGAACGGCCCCCACCTTCGGGCACATCACCCTCGCCGGCCAGTCGAACGGCGGGCAGATCGTCCAGATCGAGGCCTACACCTTCGACGACGTCGACGCTCTCGTCGTCATGGACTGGGCCGATCGCGGACTGACACCCGAGGCCTACGTCAGATTCTTCGCCGCCACACCACGCTGCCTCACCGGAGGCTCGGCATCGGAAAACAATCCCGCCGCCAAGGGCTACACCTTTTACGACCAAGGAACCACTGAATTCGTGACAGGAAACTATGCCGATACCGAACAACAAGTAATCGATACAGCAGCGCCCTATCAGAACCAACACCCGTGCGGCGACATGCTTTCACAAGGCCCCGGAATTCTTCTCGACCTGGCCAAAATGTCGAGCATAGACATTCCAGTTCTCGGCCTCTACGGACAGGACGACGCACGCGTGCAATTCGGTGACGAACATATTGCATCGTTCACCGGAACATCGGACAGAAAGGCGATCACGATTCCTCACGCAGGCCATTACATGGGCCACGCACGGAACGCCGCCATCGTCTTCGACTCGCTCGACCAGTGGCTCGACGCCCGACAACCCCACTGACCGCATCAGATCGGCATCAAATAGCTGAACGCACTATTGCGAGCCTGTGCACTTAACCGTGTGCACAGGCTCACAATAGTGCTCGAATTACTGGCGGTATATCTGCGCTCGAACTGAAATTATATTGTTACGGGAATCACTTTCCGAACATTTGGAATTAACGTGAAAAGAATTGACTTATCGAAAACGTGGCGCTGTACTTGAAACCACGTACCGATCGGTGCGTTTCGCACAAAGCAGAAAATCTGCGACCACCTTCCTGGGGGAAGAAATGACTGTCACCACACCACCGTTCGATATCGCCAGTGAACTGACATTCGATCGCACTGTGCCGCGAAGCCTCGTCCACCGCGCAGCTGTCAGCGAGGTCTTCCTCACCGACGCTGCTGCGACGGGCGAGAACCGATTCGTCGTCGCCGCGCAGCTACCGCGAGGGCATGCCCTCTACAGCGACCGACTCGACGACCGGTACGACCCCATGATCCTCGTGGAGGCATGCAGGCAGGCCTCGATCCTGATCAGTCACCAGTTCTACGGAGTACCCAAGGACTGGGCGTTCGTCTTCCGCAAGGCCTCGGTGTCGGTGACCGACCTCGCTGCCCTCCAGGTCGGGGAAACACCGGGCCGGTTGGTCATCCGAGTCGAATTCGAGAAGCGGTTCCACGTCGAGGGGTACCTGACCGGGGCGGTCGGTAGGTACCAGACCGTTCTCGACGGCGTGCCTGTCGGCGAATTCGTCGGATCCCTGAGCTTCATGCCCAAGCAGATGTTCGCCGAGATGCGCGCGGCCGGGCGGGCAGCGAAGAACACCCCCGATCAGCCGTATACCTCTGCCGCCGTGCCGCTTCCGCCTGCACGCGTTGCCCGGCGGGACTCGAAGAACGTCGTCATCGCCTCCACCGGCACCGAACACCCCGACACGACGTACGAGGTCGTCGTCGACAACAACCACCCGTCGCTCTCCGATCACAAGGTCGACCACGTCTCGGGGATGCTCTTGACCGAAGCGTGCAGGCAGGCATCGGTGTGCGCCGTCCTCGACACCCACTCACTGCCGGAATCGTCGGTCGGTTCCCCGGTGCGCTACGACATCCAGTTCCTCGACTTCGCCGAACACGAGCTTCCTGTCTACTGCCGCTTGATCGACACCGCACCCACCGAGTCCGGGACTGGGATCGTCGCATCTTTCGAACTCGTCCAGGGTGACGTCGTCATCGTCCGCTCGCAGGTCGAGGTGGGATGACGATGTCCGACAACAGTATCGACACCGGTCCCCTCGTTCTCGTCGTCGACTACGGCGGCGTCCTGACCAACCCCATCGCCGACACCATCGCGGCGTTCACCGAGTACATGTCCGTGCAACCGGAGGACCTGATGGGTGCCCTGTTCACCGCGCACGATGACCCGGACGAAACGATCATGGCCCCGCTCGAACGCGGCGAAATCACCGAAGCGGCCTTCCTCGACCGAGTCGGATCGGCACTGGAAACCATGACCGGACGCGCTATCGACCTGTCACAGTTCCGGCCGGCATGGTTCTCCGGCCGGGTCCCCAACTCGGAACTTCTCGACTACTTGCACACGCTGAAATCCGAAGGACGAACTCTGGGACTGTTGACCAACAACGTCCGAGAATGGGAACCCGAGTGGCGAGGAATCGTCCCCACAGGCCTGTTCAGCGTCGAGGTCGTCTCCGCGAACGAAGGTGTCCGCAAACCCGAACCCGAAATCTACCGCCGGACGACCGAACGACTCGGCGTCCCTGCCGCTCGATGCCTGTTCGTCGACGACGACCTACGCAATTGCCAAGCCGCCCGAGCGCACGGAATGCAGATACATCACTTCACCGACACCGCGGGAGCCATCGAGGCAATCGACGCCTGGTTCGGACGCCAGCAGCCGGCCGCGCAACCCACCGCGGACGCGCTCCTCGAGGAGTCCGCATGAGCACCCCCGAACCGCTGCAGTCGGCCCCCGAACGCTGGTGGACGCTGACAGCGGTCTGCCTCGGAACATTCATGCTGTTCTTGGACCTCACCGTCGTCAACGTCGCACTGCCCGCGATACAACGAGACCTCTCGGCCAGCTTCGAGCAGTTGCAATGGGTGATCGACGCCTACGCCCTGGCACTGGCCGCGTTTCTGCTCACCGCCGGCTCGATCGCGGACAGACTGGGCCGCACCCGGATCTTCGCCGTCGGCGCGCTGGCCTTCACCCTCGCGTCCGTGGCTTGCGGTCTCGCTGGGTCAGCAACTCTGCTCAACGCAGCACGTGGAGTTCAAGGCCTCGGCGCGGCCATCATGTACGCCGTCGGCCCAGCGATGATCGCAGCGACGTTCCACGGCCGCCAACGAGGAACCGCCTTCGGCATCTTCGGGGCCACCTCGGGCATCGCCATCGCTGCGGGACCGTTGATCGGAGGCATCCTCACCGAAGTGGACTGGCGATGGGTGTTCTACCTCAATATCCCTGTGGGACTGATCATTCTGGCCGTCGTCGCTCTGAAAGTCCGGGACCACCAGACATCGACCGCGCGCCGCGGTCTCGACCCCCTCGGTCTGGCACTGTTCTCCGCAGGTCTGTTCGCGTTGATCTTTGCAATCATCCGGGCACCCGTCGTGGGATGGACCGACCCACGTACCGCGGTAGCGTTGGCGGTCGGTGTGCTCGCCCTCCTCGGCTTCGCTGTGGTCGAGCGCCGCGTCCGCAATCCCATGCTCGACATGGTCCTGTTCGGAAACCGTTCCTTCAACGGCCTGTCCGCGGCAACGTTTGCGATCAACTTCGCCGTCACGGCCACCATCTTGTTCTCGGTGCTGTGGATGCAAGGCGTGCTGGGCTACTCGGCTATCGAGACCGGATTGAGGTTCCTGCCGCTTACCGGCGTCCTGCTGATATCCGGTGCCGTGGGCGGAATACTGAGCGCCCGGATCTCGACATCGATTCTGATCGGAATCTCGCTGTTGTGCACAGGAATCGGGTTTCTGTTGTTTCGATTCGCGGACGTCGGTGACAGCTGGACGGCGTTGTTACCGGGGTTTGTGATCGCGGGACTCGGTATGGGACTACACAATCCACCCCGTGCGAGCGCGGCAGTGGCTCTCGTTCGGGCCGAAGACTCAGGGATGGGAGCTGGGATCAACGAGACATTCCAGCAGGTCGGTGCGGCATTGGGCGTGGCGGTACTCGGAGCTTTGGCTCATCGCACCATCGAATCCGAACTCGACACCGCGTACGGATCCGCCCTGACTCCGGCCCAGCTCGACGCCACCGTCGACGCCGTGGCCTCCGGGGCCGTCGCGGCGCTGCAAGAGACCGGGCAGGACGTTGGGGTGGCAGCAGAAATCGCGTTCATCTCGGCGCTGCATCAGGTCACGACGATCGCGGGAATCGTCACCCTCATCGGTGCGATCGCGGCATTCACCCTCATCAGACGCAAGGACTTCCTCGTCGACCCCGCGGCAGCAGACCCGCACGCAGCGGCCTCTCCCCTACCCCGCGACGCGCCGTCCACCGGATACGAGGACGTGATCTCGGCCGAACAATCCAGCCTCGCCCCGCCTCGCCCGTCAGGAGTCCGGACATGACCGAGCACACCGTCCTCATCGTCGGCGCGGGCCCCACAGGTCTGACGCTTGCTTGCGAGCTCGCCCGCAGGAACGTCGACCACATGATTATCGACGGCAAGTCGGGGCCCTCGACCGAACCGAAAGCCCTCGTACTCTGGAGTGCCGCCCAGGAGAGCCTGCGCATCCTCGGTGTCGATCCCGCGGTATTCGATGCCGGCGTCACTCTCGACCGAGCGTCGTACTGGTCGAAAGGGTCACAGATCGGCCACGTCGACTTCACCGGCCTCGACCAGCCCGGCCTGCACAAACCACTGTCCCTTCCGCAGCCCCTCGTCGAGGCAGCTCTCCTCGAGCTCTACCAGGCGCTGGGAGGTACGGTCCGCTGGCGGCACAAGTTCCTCGGTGCCCTCGATCCGGACCCTGCCGGGCCCAGCGACGGGGCGAGGGCGTCATTGGTCGGTCCGAGCGGAATCCGCTTCACCACAACAGCAGAGTGGATCGTGGGCACCGACGGTGCACACAGCACCGTGCGGAAAACAGCGGCCATCGACTTCGACGGCGACAGCTACGACGACGCTTTTCTGCTGGTGGACGGCACCCTAGAAACCGATGGGTCGGTCGGGGAGGCTCAGTACCATCTCCACCCGGACGGGGTGACGGTCGTCGTCCCGCTCCCAGGTGGTGGACACCGGGTATTTCTCGGACACCGTCAGTCCGCTTCCCCTGCGCTCATACCGCCGACTCAGATCACCGATCGCGCCAACATCATGCTCGGCCAACGCGGCCTCGGCCGCTTCCGGGTCAGTAATGTGCTTTGGCAGAGCGACTTTCGAGTACACCGGAGACTGTCCTCGCGCTACGTGTCGGGCCGATTCATCCTTGCCGGCGACGCTGCACATATTCACAGTCCTGCGGGAGGTCAAGGTATGAACACCGGAATACAGGACGCGGCGAATCTCGCGTGGAAACTTGCAGCAGTAGCGGTCGACGGAGCCGATGCAGCACTACTCGAAACATATGAACTCGAACGACGACCCGTCGCAGAATCGGTCGCCGCGATGACCGATCTTCAGACGAAACTGTGGACAACTCGTGCTGCCGTTTCGCGGTGGATCCGCGACCGAATCCTCGGAATCCTCTCGGCGACAGGGCTCCTCACCCGGCGTGTCGTTCCTCAACTGGCGCAGATCGATACGGCCTACGGCCCGTCAGTGGCCCGCGGGGGCGGGCGCGGTCGAACCATCTCGCCGGGCAAGTTCCTGCCCCCGCATCCCGTCCAGTTCGACGGAGAGGTCGACAAGTTGCTGCCCGACCTCCTCGATGACCGACGAGTCCTGGCGCTGGCCACCATCACCAGTATCGACGAACTCCGGGCCTTACATGCCATCCTCGACTCGTGGGGGTCGCGGCTGCACGTCGTGGTCGTGGTCCACTCCCCCACCACACTTCTGAGCGCAACTCCCACCGTGATCGACACCCACGAGATCGTTTCGAGCGAGCTCGGACAGGGCGGTGTCGCTGTCGTGCGTCCCGACCGCATAGTGGGCATGACCGGCTCGCTGCAGAACCCTGCAGCCATACGGACCTACCTCACCGCAGTGGCCGGACCCGCGGACACACAGGCAGTCGAACGCGGTCGACCCGAAACGAGCGCCTCCAAGGAGACAGCATCATGACCGACTTCCCACACGTGAACCTCGGAACAGGCCTCGAAGTATCCGCACTCGGATTCGGCGGCATGGCATTGACCTCGATGTACGGCGAATCCGACCCCGACCAAGCACTGAAGACCCTGCATCACGCCGTCAACCTCGGCATCGACTTCATCGACACCGCAGATGTGTACGGCCTCGGGACCAACGAGGAACTGATCGGCAGACTCCTCGCCGACCGTCGCGACGAGGTCACCGTCGCCACCAAATTCGGTATCGATACCTCCGTAACCGAACCCGGCCGCAGAAGCCGCGGAGACAGGGCTTACGTCCGCCAGTGCATCGACAACAGCCTGCGTCGCCTCGACGTGGACGTCGTCGACCTCTACTACCTTCACCGGGTCGACCCACACATCCCGATCGACGACACCATCGGAGCGATGGCCGAGCTCATCGCCGACGGAAAAGTCCGGCACATCGGAGTATCGGAAGTAACCGCCCCCGAACTAGAACGAGCGCACCGGACCCATCCGCTCGCCGCGGTCCAGTCCGAATGGAGCTTGTTCAGCCGCGACGTCGAGAACGCCATCGTCCCGACCGCAGCTCGACTCGGCATCGGATTCGTTCCCTACTCCCCACTGGGACGCGGAATGCTCACCGGAAAAGTGAAACAGGAACAGCTCGGCGACAACGACTTTCGGCGGTATCTACCCCGCTTTCAACTCGACGCATTCGAAACGAACACCGACGCCCTCGCCCCATTGACAGACATCGCGTCACAGCACGGATCCACGCCCGCCCAGATCGCATTGGCGTGGCTACGGGTGAAAGGTACACAGTTCGCGCTGCCCGTCGTTCCGATACCCGGCACTCGGAATGCGGATCGGGTCACCGAAAACGCGGGCTCGGTGCACATCGAACTCACCGCGGACCAGCTCGCCGTCCTCGACACCCTCGCCGACGCCGTCACCGGAACCCGAGCACCCGACATGAGTTGGGTATCAGCCGGCCGCGAATGACACGGGCACAACTGCACGGCACAGCCGCATTCCCGCCCCGTCGATCAGATCGACGGGCGGGAATTGTGCCGCCGGGAACCGGAGCGTCACTGCGCCGAAATGCCCGAATTGCGATGACTCCAACTACGGCCACGACGAAAGCGCCAGTGGCCCAGGGGATCCACGCGGGGTTGGCTCCCAACACGCTTCCCGTGGTCAACAGAAGAGTGACCCACACGGTTGCGGCGACGATATTCAACACCGCGAACCTCGAGAACGACAACGAGGAACCCGCAGCGAGACGTGGCCCCAAGGTCCTCGCGCCTCCGACGAAATGCGTGGTCACTGTCCCGACGCGCGCATCCCCCGAAAACAACTGACGTGCCCGAGCAAGCACCCTGTTGATCAGGCGCGCAAAGCGGCCTGCGCCGGCGATATCAGCGCGACACGATCCACGCCTGATGGACCGAAAGGCCAGCTGAGCCCCTGCTGTCGACGAAGCGATCAGGACGATCGCCGTCACGACGGGATCAAGTTCGCCCAGCCCCACGAGAGCACCGACCGCCAGAACCGTGCCAGTACCCGGGAGGAGAAACCCGACGAGCAAGCCGGATTCCACCAAGAGGATTGCGGCAGCCACGAGCAGAACCATCGGAGCACACCAGGAAGCGATTGAGGCTATGACATCGATGAACAGATCCATCAGATCCCCACGTCCAACGGTGACGGCCGCTGCCATCAAATACGAGTATTAACTCGTAGAATACCATTCGTCTGGATTCGCCGCCTGCGATAGCGTGACTACCGAGACAGAACTGCGGGGCTCAGGTGTGGCCCAGCGCAATAAGCGGCTGCTTCAACACCTACTCGCCTCTGAGCGTTGCCGACACCGATTCCCGTCCGCTTCTGCGGTCGAACGCCGCGAAGCAATCGGCGACAGCGTGCGCCCGATCCAGCGCCGAAGGAAATTCCGCGAGCTGCACATTCCACAATTCGCAGCACACCTCCAGCCGCGGAATGTTGGTTGCGGGGATCCCATGGGCACCGGCGGTCAACGCCGCGATATCTGCGGGCAGGTGGTGCCAACGCGACCGGACACCATGCCGGTGAAAGACCTTGCTCAAAAATGCCGCATGGATCTCCGGATCTGCGCCGCCGAGCGTGTTTCCAGCCAACACATCACTGAGCGCCGCGAGCTCCGTTCCAATGGTCAACGCGTCATGCTGCGCCTTTTCCACCAGCCGTCGACGGTGGTATCCGCTGAGCTGCAGGAATGTTGAATCCGCCCGTTCGAGCTGTGCCGATGTCAAAGGCAGCGCGAGATCCCACACCCTCCCGGATGCACCGTCGATCGCGGCGAGCTCGAAGGCCTCGTGAGCCTCGAACGACGGCCCCGTGGTGTGGACGTCAACAACGACGAGCTGCCGGCCCCTCATCCCCGCAACTCCCCCTGCCACACCGAATCGATACACGGCACACCCACGCCGGCAGTATCGACGTCGAATTCGGTCATCACCGCGGCGAACCTGTCCACGACGTGTCCTACGGCGTCCCCGCTTCCGTCGACGTTCACATCTCCACCGCTCTTGTCTCGCATGATCATTCACCCCCACCGATAGGCCAAGGCCCCTGTTGGCTGTCTCTGTCGATGCACACTAGCGTCAGGACCGGACACCACGAACAGCTCGAATTCTCATCCGCAGGCCAACGGGTCTGCCGTTCAAACGGTTGTCAGCCCTAACTACCAGTGACATCGCCCCCCAACACGAGGACCATCAGAAGCGGCCTGGCCGCAACGACCAGCTCAGCGGGTTCGCGGTTGCACCTCAGGTATCTCCACCCGTCGATTTGAGTCAAGGACGACGAGTTACAGCGGGGGCATGTGCCTGCTGCGACGAACACTCGTGGAGGTTCAGATGGGCGAAATAAAATGCCGACCGTTAATCCTGATCAGGGGGTTCGGCGGCGTCGATGTCGCTGATGATCAGCGTAGTGCGTATCAGGGATACAACGACGGCACGGTCTACCCCACCAAGCGTGGTGACAACTACATCTACGAGGGCTTCCTGCTCCGCGCACTGAAAGCGAAGAGGTACCGCTACACAGACGCGACCAACGTTGTGGGCTACTACGCGCAGAATGTCGAAGGACCCGCCGACACGGGCGAATACGACCCCTCTGATGTAGGCGGCAGCGTTGTCATCGATCCGCGCACGGCCGCGCGCGTTCTCAACGAGGCCACTTCCGGGACGATATGGGTGTACCGATTTTACGACCTCTCGCCGCGGACCCTGGCCCGATACGCGGAAGGGCTGGTCCGCCTCATTTCCCTGATCGAACGGTCGTCAGAACAGCACAACCAGACATTCGACGGCGTCGACGTCATCGCCCACAGCATGGGTGGGCTGGTTATGCGGGAGGCCCTGTTGGCGATGGAAGAGAACGCACACCATTCAGCTCAAAGACTGGTGCATCGCGTCGTCACCCTCGGCACACCGCACCGCGGGATTGCCTTTCAACGCGTGCCCCGCTGGTTGCTCGACCTGCTGCCGGGCGCGCGCGACGCAAGCGACGAACTGGCCTCGTTCTCGCCGTCGAGCACGAGGTTCTTGAAGGTCTTGGACGCGTTTCCGATCCAGCGGATCCTGACTGTCGTCGGCACCAACTACCGCACCTACGGCGCGAGCGGAGCTTCGTTGGCAAATCGGCTGTCCACCCTGTTCGACGGAGGTTCGCTAAGTACGAACCGCAGCGATGGGCTCGTCAAACAGTCCGCCGCGCAGCTTCCCGGCGCGCCCCGCACCTTCGTACACAAGTGCCACGGCGGGGTGGACTCACTGGTGACGTGCAGGGAATCCTACGAGATAGCGATGCGGTTCCTGCACGGGTCGCATCGCATCCAGCTCTGGCTCGACGAGGCAAAAGTCGAGCGGGGACAGGACTGTTTCGGAAAAAGTGAGTTCTACTTCGGGGTGACGATCAAACCGCGGTACGTGGACTTCGAGCTGTTTCACCAAAGCCCGGAGGCGGAGAACTGCTACGGCCCGTTCGACCGTCCGGACCTGCTCGGCGGGCCACCCGACCTGGAAGGTGAACTCAGGAATCCCCTGGACGATGCCGGCGATCGCACCACGGGGTGGGCTGGGCCGGATCGGTTGGTCTGGGAAGGCTGGGTCGATCAGGATGACAAACCTGACACGGACGTGCCGGGTCTGGTCTTCCGCCTCGATGTATACGTCGGCGAGAGAGACAGCTACGGCGTCGGGTTCTCCGACAACGTGATCTTCCGAAAGCAGTATTACGTACAGGTGTTCCCTCGCGCTGGTGGACCGGCCGTGTTCGTGCACACCGGTGAACGGTTTCTCGGCAGCAACGACCCGCAATACGAGGCCGAGCTGGGACTTCTCGCCGACAACACGGCCAACGGCGTGCAACAGCTGGCACGGAACGACGCCGGTGACTGGACGTTTGCCGTCGACGGAACCGGATTCGCAGGAGAATTTCGCATCGCAATCAATGCCGAACAATGATCGGACGACCGGCTGTTCGTACTGGTCGTGGCTGTCCGCTCCTAGACCTCAGTCACGATGACTGCAGGCTGACCCCGATCAAGCACGACTGCATCGTCGTCGAAATGGCCCCGCAGCATACTTAGCGGAACCAGCATCGACCTGCCGATAGCACCCGTAGCGTCGGCAGCTATCGCTCAAACTCAGCGAGTCGGAAACCCTGAAACAACATGGGAGTTCGCAGGTACAGTCGAAAGCCGCTGGGCTCGACGAAGGGTATGTGACGTTGACGATCGATGGCACCGTGCCGGACTTCGCAAACCGCATGACTGCGTTGGGATCTGCACGTTTCATCGGGCTACGTCCCAGCCAGAGCCAAGTTCTCAGCGCATATGCCGCAGAACATTTGGCCACTCCGGACCTGGCAATCGAAATGGGCACCGGCGAGGGCAAGACACTAGTTGCTCTGCTGATCGCTGACTACGCGCTTGATCAAGGCCGCACTGTCGCCTATCTGGCCGGAACACGTCAACTCGCCGAGCGGGTTCGAGCGGAAGCGGAGGAGCTCGGGTTGGAGGTGGTCCTTTTCGCGGGCAAGTCCTACGGCGGGACCACGCTCGACGACTACAACCAGGGTCAGGTCGTCGGCGTAATGAACTACTGGGTCTACTTCAACTCCAGCCCAGTCCCCGAGCCCGCCGACCTCGTTATCTTCGACGATGCTCACCTCGCCGAACAACCGTTGAGTTCTATGCAGACCTTTCGCATCCCCGACGAAAGCGGTGCGGCCAGGTCGCTCTATCGGACGATCTGCGGGTTCGTGATCACATACACATCGTCATACCCCGGACTGCACGCCATGCAGGACGGAACAGCCCGGTCTGGTACTCCGCCAGAACTACTGTCCTTCAAGGACTGGAAGACTCTTGAGGAACGTATACGTAACGCCATTGAAGCATCGCCGTACGTCGAGGCCCAAGAAGCCAAATATGTGTGGCCCACCATCCGAGACCACCTCGGGCATTGCGGGGTACTGATCGGGCCTTCCGGGATCGAGATCCGGCCCTATCATCCGCCGACAACCCTCAACAAGTGGTACTCACGTGCCAAGCAGCGTATCTACCTGTCGGCAACGCTCGGAACCATGGACGACCTGCAACGACGAGTAGGCGGCCGACAGATTATGGCCCTGTCAACCGCCGACCCGTTGAATGCGGCATCCACTGGTGAGCGTCTGTTCGTACTCAACCCCAGCCCAGACGAAGCGCTCGGTCCGAACACACTTGCCTGGGCGCTCGAACAGTCGGCCGAAGCGGGCGGCAGAACGGCGTGGCTGTGCTCGAGCCACGCAGAAGCCGACGCCCTACAGACCAAATTGTTGGCGGAAAAGCTCACTGTATTTAGGCTGAAGCCCAGTGACGACTCCGCATTCGACAGTTGGACTCACGCACCCTCTGGCCACCTCATCGCCGCCGGCCGCTACGACGGTCTCGACCTCGCCGGCGACCTGTGCAAGCTCGTCATCATCACATCGGTACCCCAAGCAAGCAGCGAATTCGAGCGCTTCGTCGTCGCTTATCTCGGTGATGCCAGCTTCATGCGACACCGCGTCGGCCAGCGCGTCACGCAAGCACTCGGCCGCGCCAACCGCGAGCC
>NZ_NOZF01000110.1:0-136710 GCF_002258565.1 Rhodococcus sp. 05-2254-6 | reverse complement strand
GAGAGCATCCCGGGCAGCCGGGGATCCTATGCGGTGCTGACCGACGCAGGTATGGCCAAGGTCGTGGAATCGGCACCCGGGCACGTCGGCACGGTGCAGTCGCTGGTGTTCGAGGGTCTGTCCGACGCGGAGGTCGAGCAGCTCGGGACCCTGAGTTCGACTCTGCTGGCTCAGTTGGACAAGGGAATAGCAGCGGGAACCGGTCACGCCTGAGTGTCGGGGCCCAACAGGACGTCGGCGTCGAAGCAGGTATGTGTGCCGGTGTGGCATGCCGCGCCGACCTGATCGACGACCAGCAGCACGGTGTCACCGTCGCAGTCGAGTCGAACCTCGTGCACGTACTGCGTGTGACCCGACGTCTCACCCTTGACCCAGTACTGCTGCCTGGACCGCGAGTAGTAAGTGCCCTTACGGGTGTCGAGGGTTCGAGCGAGTGCCTCGTCGTCCATCCAGGCAACCATGAGTACCTGACCGGTGGATCTTTCCTGCACGACAGCGCTGAACAGCCCGGCCTCGTTGCGCTTGAGCCGCGCGGACAGCGTCGGGTCGAGTGTCATCGAAAATCCTCTTCGCTATCGAACGACGATGTGCTCGGCGCGCATCGCATCTTTGACCTGGCCGATGGTGAGATCGCCGAAGTGGAAGACACTCGCGGCAAGAACGGCGTCCGCTCCGGCGTGCACTGCCGGCGAGAAGTGCTCGACGCTACCGGCTCCACCGCTGGCGATCACCGGCACGTGCACCGCAGACCGAACGGCGGCGATCATCGGCAGATCGAATCCAGCCTTCGTTCCGTCGGCGTCCATCGAATTGAGCAGGATCTCCCCGACGCCCAGTTCTGCACCGCGTACTGCCCATTCGACGGCGTCGATGCCGGTGCCGCGTTTGCCGCCGTGCGTGGTTACTTCCCAGCCCGACGGGGTGTCCTGCTGCCCCTGAGGGACGGTTCGGGCATCGACCGAGAGCACGATGCACTGTGAGCCGAACCGTTCGCTGAGCTCGCGCAACAACTCCGGTCGGGCGATCGCAGCGGTGTTGACGCTGACCTTGTCCGCACCGGCTCGCAACAGCCGATCCACATCGGCGACGGTGCGCACTCCCCCGCCGACGGTGAGCGGGATGAAGACCTGCTCGGCGGTGCGGCTGACGACGTCGAGCATCGTGCCCCTGTCCGAGGTCGACGCGGTGACGTCGAGGAAGGTCAGTTCGTCGGCACCCTGCGCGTCGTAGGCGGCCGCGAGCTCCACGGGATCGCCTGCGTCACGGAGGTTTTCGAAGTTGACTCCCTTGACGACCCGTCCGGCGTCGACGTCGAGGCACGGAATCACTCTGACCGCGACGCTCATCGCACCGGTCCTTCCAGATAGTCGACGGGATCACCGAGTTCGGTGATCACCTTCAGCAATTCTTCGTGCACTCCTGGCCCGGCTGCCAGGACCGATGCAGAGTCGACGGTCCAGGGTTCACCCGCGAGGTCGGTCACGATTCCGCCTGCTGCGCGTACCAGCAGCGCACCGGCCGCGTTGTCCCAGGCACGGTGACCGAAGACGACTGCGCCGCCGAGTACTCCGCTGGCCGTGTACGCCAGATCGACTCCGGTGGCACCGTGCATCCGCAGTCGCGAGGAATGCATCGACAACTCTTCGAGAATGCGGAATCGGAACCGGCCCGGCAGCGAACCGCGGCTGGCGACGTTGAACGCACCGAACCCGATCATGGACTCGCGCAACGCTTTCGGCTTCAGCGCCGGGAGGGCGACACCGTTGAGCAGCAGGGGCCCGCCTGCCACAGCGCCGAAACGCTGATCCACCAACGGCAGCCAGGTGAGCCCGAGCACCGGCTCGCCGTCGTCGAGCAACGCCAACAACGTTCCGGCCGAGGGCAATCCCGACGAGTAGTTGAAGGTCCCGTCGATCGGGTCCAGCACCCAGACGAGTCCCGAGTTCAGGTCCGGTCCCCCGAACTCCTCACCGTGAACGGCGATTCCGGTGGCCTCGAACAATTCCGCACCGAGCCGCCGCTCGAGTTCCAGGTCCACCGCCGTGGCGAAGTCGTCGGGGCCCTTCTGCACCGCGCTCGGTGCGCCGACGCCGGCGACGAACCGATCGTGGATGCCGTCGAGCAGACCGCCGGCGATCTCGAGCAGACGAGTCGGGTCCTCGGGAACGGTCATTCCTGCGTTACCGAGACACCGCGGCGAGGGCGTCCGGGAGTGTGAAACGTCCGGCGTACAGCGCCTTTCCGACGATGGATCCCTCCACCCCGCGGTCGACGAGTCCGGCGATCGCCTCCAGGTCTGCAATCGTGGACACGCCACCCGACGCGATGACCGGCTTGTCGGTCTTGGCACACACATCGGCGAGCAGTTCCAGGTTGGGTCCGGTCAACGTGCCGTCCTTGGTGACGTCGGTGACGACGTAGCGCGAGCACCCGTCGCGCTCGAGCCGCTCGAGAACCTCCCAGAGGTCGCCGCCGTCGCTCACCCAACCGCGACCGCGCAACCGCGGCGCTCCGTCGACGATGAGCACGTCCAGACCGACGGCGACACGATCACCGAACTCGCCGATCGCGCGGGAGCACCACTGCGGATCTTCGAGGGCTGCGGTGCCGAGATTGACTCGCGCGCAACCGGTCGCCAGCGCCGCGCGCAGCGACTCGTCGTCACGAATTCCGCCGGACAGCTCCACCTTGACGTCGAGCTCGCCGACGACCGACGCCAGCAGCTCGCGGTTGGATCCGCGGCCGAACGCAGCGTCGAGATCGACGAGGTGGACCCACTCGGCACCGTCGTTCTGCCACGCGAGTGCGGCGTCGCGAGGCGACCCGTACTTCGTTTCGCTTCCTGCTTCTCCTTGAACGAGACGGACAGCTTCGCCGCCTGCGACATCGACAGCAGGCAATAAGACCAGGCTCACGTGCGGTTATGCTACGGGCCGAGCGTGTGTGAACTCAAAACGGGTCGACTGTGGTGCTACCGGAGTTCCTTGCGCGTCATGCGGGTGGACACCACGCCCATGGCCGCGATCGCGCCGACCACACCGGCCAACGCGATGACCAGACCCACCCCGGCGCTCGGCTGCAGCACCGCGATCAGTGCCGTCGCGAGGGCGAGCACGATCACGGCTGCACCGAGTGCTCGAAAGGCCAAGCGCCCGAGTGAGAACTCGCGCTCGCTCACACCGATCGGACCCAGTTCTCCAGCAGCGCGGCCCCGGCGTCACCGGACTTCTCCGGGTGGAACTGAGTGGCCGAGAGCGCACCGTTCTCCACTGCAGCGAGAAACCGGCCGCCGTGATCGGCCCAGGTGAGCAACGGGGCAGCGATGGCGTCGCTGAGTTCGAGCTCCCACTGCTGCGCGGCGTAGGAATGGACGAAGTAGAACCGGGTCTCGGGATCGATGCCGTCGAACAGCACGCTCTTCTCCGGTGCCTCGACGGTGTTCCACCCCATGTGGGGCAGCACCTCGGCCTGCAAACGCTCCACCGTTCCCGGCCACTCCCCGCAACCGTTCGCCTCGACACCGAACTCGACGCCGCGGTCGAACAGGATCTGCATTCCGACGCAGATGCCGAGCACGGGACGTCCGCCGGCCAGGCGACGGCCGATGATGCGGTCGCCCTTCACCGCCAACAGACCTTCCATGCAGGCGGCGAACGCACCGACACCGGGAACGACCAACGCTTCTGCGTTCAGAGCCTCGTCGAAGTCAGAGGTCACGGTCACATCGGCACCGACCCGGGCGAGAGCTCTCTTCGCCGAGTGCAGATTGCCCGAGCCGTAATCGAGCAACACCACAGAAGTCATGTGGGAAGTCTATCGGGGCGTGGTCTCGCGATGAGCGCCACCGCCGCGACGACGACCACCGTGGCAGCCGCGGCGGCGAATCCGGCGGTGTACCCCACACTTGTCGCCAGGACGCCGAGGGCGAGTGCGCCCGCCCCGGTCCCCGCGTCGAAGCTGATGTTCCAGACGGCGCTCGCGCTGCTGTAACGGGCGGGGCCGGCTGCGTCGAACGCCATCACGAGACTGTCGTTCTGGCATGCGCCGTACCCGATTCCGAACAGGACGGCTGCGACGAAGAACAGCGCCGCTGGCATGTTGCCGAGCGCGGCGATTGCGAAGAGAGCGATGCCGATCGCCGCCGACACCAGAGCCGGAAACACGGAGCGTCCGATTCCGATTCGGTCCGCCACCGACCCTGCGACGTATCGTCCGACGAGCATCGCGGCGCTGACGACGGCCAGTGCGAGTCCGATCATCGCGGCTCGGTTCGATTCGGCGATCGGCAACAGACTGGTGATTCCCCCGTATGCCGCGGACACCGAGGCAACGACGAGACACGGCACCAGGAATCGACGTACATCGAGGCGAACCCGCTCGATCCTCGGCGGCTGCGGTGCGGGCCGGGTCGGCGGCAACAGCGCCACTCCGATCAGGCCGGCTGCGGGCACCAGAGCACCGAGGACGAACACGGCCGTCGGACTCGCCGCGAAAATCACCAGACCCAGTGGCAGCGTGACCATCTGAGACAAGGCGACGGCGATGCCCTGCGCGCCCGTTGCCCGGCCGAGCAACGCCGTCGGAGCGAGCTCGGCGACGATGGCGGCACCGGCGACCGTCAACATTCCGAACCCGGTGCCCCGCAGGGCGGACACCGCCAGCGCCGGAGCGGCCTCGACGGAGACGATGAACAGCAGCGCGGGTAACCCGAGGAGCAAGCATCCGGCCGCGAGAACCGCGCGGTGGCCGACCTTCATCAGCATGCTCGGCACGAACAGTTGAGTGATCACCGTCGTGGCCATGAAGATCGCGGTACTGGCAGCCGCCACTGCATCCGATGCCCCCGACTGGGACACCGCGAGGGGGACCACCGGAAGCAGCAGTCCCCAGCCACCGAACGACGCCGCACCCATGGCCATCGCGGCCGGAAGACCGCGGATGGAGCTCAGGCCGCTCAACGCACGAGCGCCGATCGACCGATCACAGACTTCCCTTGGTGGACAGCACACCGGTGACGCGGGGGTCGTACTCCGTTGCCTGACGCAGCGCCCGAGCCACTGCCTTGAACTCGGCCTCGGTGATGTGATGCTGGTCGCGGCCGTAGATCACCCGGACGTGCAGTGCGATCCGGGCATTCGAGGCCAGCGTCTCGAACACGTGCTTGTTGATCACCGTGGAGTACGGAACGCCGGGATAGCCGCCGATGACGGAGTGCACCATGTAGTCCGGCTCGCCGGTGTGTACGCAGTACGGACGACCGGACACGTCGACGGCCGCGTGCACGAGCGTTTCGTCCATCGGAATGAACGAGTCACCGAACCGAGTGATGCCCGCCTTGTCGCCGAGGGCCTGACCGAGGGCCTGGCCGAGCACGATCGCGGTGTCCTCGACGGTGTGGTGCGCCTCGATCTCGATGTCGCCCTTCGCGCGCACCGTCAGGTCGAAACGAGCATGGGTACCGAGCGCGGTGAGCATGTGGTCGTAGAACGGAACGCCGGTGGAGATGTCGACGATGCCGGTGCCGTCGAGGTTCAGCTCCACCGAGATGTCGGATTCCTTGGTGGTGCGCTCGATCTTGGCGATGCGGGGAGCGGGTGTGGTCACTTCGGTGCCTCTGCTGTTTCGGTCGATGCAAGTGCTGCGCTGACGGTGAGGAATCGGTCGTTCTCGTGCGCCAGTCCGATGGTGACGCGAAGATATCCGGGAATACCGACGTCCCGGATGAGCACGCCTTCGTCCAGGTATTGCTGCCAGGTCGCGGCCGCATCGGAGAACCGGCCGAAGAGCAGGAAGTTGGCATCGGACGGCACCACGTCGTACCCCTGGTGGCCCAGCGCCGCTGCCACCCGATCCCGTTCGGCGGACAGTTCGGCGACGCTCCCGAGAGTGTCCGAGGCGTGCCGCAGCGCCGCCCGCGCAGCTGCCTGCGTGACGACCGAGAGGTGATAGGGCAAGCGCACCAACAGCATTGCGTCGACAACGGCCGGGGCGGCAACGAGATATCCCAGCCGACCGCCGGCGAACGCAAACGCCTTGCTCATCGTTCGGCTGACCACGATCTTGCTCGGATAGCTCTCGATCAACCCGATCGCGCTCGGCGCAGAGGAGAACTCGGCATAGGCCTCGTCGACCACCACAATTCCCGGTGCCGCGTCGAGGATTCGGCGCAGATCCGCCTCGTCGATGCTGTGGCCCGTCGGATTGTTGGGGCTGGTGACGAACACGACGTCGGGTCGACGTTCTTCGATCGCCTGGACTGCGTAGTCGACGTCGAGCGAGAAATCTGCCCGACGCTTTGCCGGGATCCATTCGGTCTGCGTCCCGGAGGAGATGATCGGGTGCATCGAGTACGACGGCACGAAGCCCAGCGCGGTGCGATCCGGTCCCCCGAACGCCTGCAGCAACTGCTGCAGAATCTCGTTGGAGCCGTTGGCCGCCCACACGTTGGCCGCGTCGACAGCGAAGCCGGTCTGCTCGGTGAGGTACCGGGCGAGGTCGGCCCGTAATTCGTCGGCATCGCGATCCGGGTAACGGTGCAGCTGCCCGGCGGCGATCCGAACGGAGTCCGCCACATCGTCGATCAAGGCCTGCGTCGGCGGGTGCGGATTTTCGTTGGTGTTCAGCTGAACCGGCACGGTGAGCTGCGGCGCACCATACGGTGATTTGCCGATCAGTGCTTCACGCAGCGGAAGGTCGTCCAGCGAGACCGCTTGCCCCAGAGCATCGGTCATGATGGGTCACCGGTGCGCAACCCTTCGAACCGCAGCCGCACCGCTTCGCCGTGAGCCGGCAGATCCTCGGCATTGGCCAGCGCAATAACATGTGCCGCAACATCTTTGAGCGCGGCTTCGCTGTAGTCCACCACATGGATTCCGCGCAGGAACGTCTGCACACTCAGGCCGGACGAGTGGCGCGCGCATCCCGCAGTCGGCAGAACGTGATTGGAACCGGCGCAGTAGTCACCGAGGCTCACCGGAGACCACGCTCCGACGAACACGGCACCGGCGCTGCGCACCCGGGCTGCGACGTCGGACGCGTCCTTCGTCTGGATCTCGAGGTGCTCGGCGGCGTAGGCGTTGACCACGGCCAATCCCTGCGTGACGTCGTCGACCAGCACGATGCCGGACTGGCTTCCGTTCAGTGCGGTGGCCACGCGTTCTGCATGCCGGGTGGACGCCATCTGTGCGTTGACGGCCTCGTCCACGGCATCGGCCAGTTCGATACTGTCGGTGACCAACACGCTGGCCGCCATGACGTCGTGTTCGGCCTGGCTGATGAGGTCCGCTGCCACGTGAATCGGGTCCGCGGTGGCGTCGGCGAGAATCGCGATCTCGGTTGGTCCTGCCTCGGAGTCGATTCCGATGAGCGAGCGACACAGTCGCTTGGCGGCCGTGACGTAGATGTTGCCCGGACCGGTGATCAGATCGACCGGTGCCAACTCGCCGCCGTCGGTGTCGACGCCGCCGTAGGTGAGCAGCGCGACACCCTGTCCACCGCCGACGGCCCAGACCTCGTCGACGCCGAGCAGCTGCGCCGCAGCCAGGATCGTCGGGTGCGGCAGGCCGCCGAAGTTCTTCTGCGGCGGCGATGCCACCACCAGAGAGCCGACGCCTGCGATCTGCGCGGGCACCACGTTCATCACGACCGACGACGGATACACGGCGTTGCCGCCGGGCACGTACAGGCCGACGCGATCGACGGGGATCCAGCGTTCGGTCACCGTGCCGCCGGGTACCACCTGGGTGGTGTGGTCGGTTCGACGCTGATCCGAGTGCACCAGACGGGTTCGTTCGATCGCGACCTCGAGAGCAGCGCGAACATCGGAATCGAGCTCGGCGAGGGCCTTGACCAGTTCTTCCTGCGGGACGCGAATGCGATCCGGCCGGACGCCGTCGAACTTCTCACTGAACTCGAGCGCAGCCTCGGTGCCGCGTTCGCGGACGGCATCGACGACGGGGCGAACCTGATGCAGCACCGAATCGACATCCACTCCGCCTCGAGGAAGTGCGCCGCGTAGCTCGGCGGTGGATGGAGTTCGTCCGCGTAGATCGACGCGGGCGAGCTCGATGCGGGCAGGCATAGTGGGCCCCTTCGTGAAGTCGGTTCGGTGCCGGGGTTCGGTCGAAACAGTGTGGTTCGAACACCCAGGATAGTTCCACCGAATTCCGCTCAGCCCCGCACGTCCCACAGATGATGGATGGGGTCGTGAATGTAGTAAGCGGCCAGTGATTCGACCGAGAAGTTGGATCCGTCGCTGCGCCGACCGGTCCGATGCCGATTCTCGGGCGGAACAGCGGCGAAATCGTCGGCAAGAGCGCGAGCGGCGTCACCGAGTTCCGACTCCACTGTCGCAGGATCCTGGGAGTAGTAGTCGTCCGCCAGCGCAGTGGCGTCCTGGTCCCAGTTGGCGAACTCGGGATCGTCCTCGGTCAGCACCAGCGCCAGCCGGGTACGGAAGATGCGGTGCGCGTCACGTACGTGCGCGGCGTACTCGAGGGCGGACCACGTCGAGTCGTCGGGTCGCAGTTCAACGTTATCGCGCCGCAGAACCGTTTCCCAACGCTCGACGTCTTCGCGAATAAGGTCCGGGATGTCGTCGTATACGACGGCACTGGAGTCGAACCCGCAATCCGGGCAGGCTCGTTCGAGTACCCAGGTCCAGTTCTTGGTGTCGGGATCGATCGGCATGCCGGTCAGACTAGATGCAGGTCAGGCGTAGCGGGCGGCCAGGTTGTGCAGCGTGCTCTTGATGCCCTGCGCGTTCTTCTGCGGCATCTTGAACAGTTCCAGCATCTTCGGGGACTTCGCTGTTGCGTACTTGAAGCTCTCGGTGACCGTCGTCAGGCCGGGCTGCTTCTCCTCGAACTCCCAGCGCCAGCTGTGCCCCAGTGGATGCTGCCACTCGACGACCTTGTGCTTGTCTGCGTCGACGAACTCGGTGACGGTGCTGGTGATCTTGTACGGCACGCCGTACTGCTTCATGCCGACCGAGAATGTGGCACCGCTACTGAGACGATCGGGGCCTTTGACGGTGTCCTTGACGGTTCCGGACCCGTCGAGTTCGCCGTGGCGGCGCGGATCGGCCACGATCGCGAACAATTCGGCCGCAGGCGCTCGAACCTCGGTCTGCTTGGAAACTTGCTGGGGTCCTGTGTCGATGGTTCTGATGTCTGCCATTCGGGAGGTCTACCCCGTCGCGCTGCGTTCGACACCCGCTGCCGGGCGGAATCGGAGTTGACGGGCGTAGTTCAATGAACGCATGTCCTGGTCAGTGTGGCTCGCATTCCTCGGCGCGAGTATCGTCATCAGTCTCTCCCCCGGTGCCGGTGCCATCGCGTCGATGTCCACCGGGCTTCGCTACGGCCTACGCCGCGGATATTGGAACATCTTCGGGTTGCAGATCGGGTTGCTCCTGCAGATCGGCATCGTCGCCGTCGGGCTCGGAGCTGTTCTGGCGAACTCCGCGCTGGCCTTCACCGCCATCAAGTGGTTCGGCGTCGCCTACCTGGTCTATCTGGGCGTTCGGCAATGGCGTGCGGCCCCCACCGATGTCGCCGACGCTCCAGCGGTGGCCGACCGCGGAACGACGATGCTCGCCCGCGGGTTCCTCGTCAACGCGAGCAACCCGAAGGCGGTCGTCTTCATGGTCGCAGTGCTCCCCCAGTTCCTCGACCCGGCTCGGCCCCTGCTCGCCCAGTACCTCGCGATCGCGGCCACGATGGTGGCAGTCGACATGCTGGTGATGACCGGATACACCTCCCTGGCATCTCGGGTTCTGCGGCTGATGAAGTCGCAGCGCCAGCAGAAAACGATGAATCGCACGTTCGCCGGGATGTTCTTCGCCGCTGCGACGTTTCTCGCGACCGTCCGGCGCGTGACTCCGTGAGGAAATATCGCGTGATCATGAAGAACGCACTCGGCGGCGACCCGATCCGGATGGGACTGTTCGACACGCTTCTCGAGGCCAACACGTGGATCCAGGACGTCGGCAAGCGGGACGAGCACGAACTGGGCACCTATACGGTCGAGGTAGTCGACGAGTGAGTGGGCGATGCCCGTGTTCGAGCGGTGACACGTTCGACGCATGCTGCGAGCCGTATCTGCTCGGAGTAGCGAACGCACCGACGGCGGAGACACTGATGCGCTCGCGATTCACCGCGTTCGCCGTCGCAGACGTGGACTACCTCCGTAGATCGTGGCATTCCGACACCGCTCCGGCCGAGCTGGAATTGGACCCCGATCAGCGGTGGTATCGCCTGGACATTCTGGCAACCGACGCCGGTGGATTGTTCGACGACGCGGGGACCGTCGAATTCCGAGCTCGGTACAAGCATCCCGACGGGGCGGGCTCGATGACCGAGGTGAGCCGCTTCGTCCGAGTGGACGGCCGCTGGCGTTACCTCGACGGGGTGGTCTCCCGCTAGAGGTTGCGGAGCTTTGTCGGCCGATTACCGGCGGTACGACGTGCTTCCTGCTTCTCCTTGATGCGTTCGGCATCCTTGCGCACCTGAATCTGGGTGCGACGCTCCCGGACGAGCCACTGCGGCGGGCTGGCGACGAGTTCTTCGATCGCCTCGTTGGTGAGCGCTTCGGTGACACCGCCGCGGGCCAGCCCCGCGATGGACACGCCGAGCTTCTTCGCGATGACGTCGCGGGGGAAAGGTCCGTTGGTCTGCAGGTCGGTCAACCACTGCGGCGGATCGCTGCGCAGTGCGTCCAGTTCGGACCTGCTGACCATCGAGTTCTGAAACTCTTCGGGTGCTGCGGGTAGGTAGATGCCGAGCTTGTTCGCCGCGGTCAATGGCTTCATGGTCTGCTGCTTGTTCTCCGGGCTCACCGGAACAGCTTATCCGGCCATCGGCACTCTCGACGCCACGGTCGCTCGCCGCCCGCGTCGTCCCATAGGCTCGACACCGTGAACATCGATGTGCAGACACTGCGCTGGTACGCGGCGGTGGCGCAGCAACTGCATTTCGCGCGCGCTGCTCAGTCACTGGGAATCTCGCGAATCCGCTTGAGCAAGACGGTGGTGGAACTCGAGGAACAGCTCGGCGTCGATCTGTTCGTGCCGGGGGCATCCCCCACCGAGCTCACTGCCGACGGCCGCGATCTGCTCGAGCGGGCGCTGGTGGAGATCGCCGAGGACGATCGACTCTCGGAACTCGCGCAGGTTGCTGCTGCCGAGCCGACGACGTTCACCATCGGGTATGCCGAGGGAGTGACGCTGACGAAATGGACGCGCATCTGGGCTGATCGGTTCCCTGATGTCACGCTCTCCGTGGTCGCGACCACACCCGAGACACAGGTGGCGGCGTTGCGCGACGGCACGGTCGATGTCGGCTTCGTTCGTCCGCCGATCGATCGCGAGGGCCTCAACGCGATCGGTCTCTACCAAGAAGTACAGGTCGTGGTGGTACCCAAGGACCACGCCGTCGCCGCATTCGATTCGGTCACCGCGACCGATCTCGCCGACGAGCACTTGCTCGCAGACCCCGCGACCGTGCCCGAATGGGCAGCTGTGGCAACCGAACTCACGACCGGCAATCGCCCGGAACTTCCGCCGATGAACTCCGCCGCGGAGACGTTCGAGTACGTGGCTGCCGGGCTGGGGGTGGCGATCGTGCCGCACTCGGTGGCGCGTTTCAACGCCCGTAAGGACCTCGTCTACCGCCCCGTGACCGACGTCGAGCAGTCGCAAATCGCACTGGCCTGGGTCGCCGAACGCGAGGACGACCGCATCGAGGAATTCATCGGCATCGTCCGCGGCCGCTCGACCCGCAGCTCACGCGGTGTATCGGACGAGGCACCGGTCAAGAAGAAGAAAGCGCACCCCTCCAAACCTGCTCGCCCCGTTGCCAAGACGAAAACGAACGCCCGACGCAGCGGGAAGCGCCGCTGAATCTGCACCCTCGCGCCGGCCCGAATCCTGGACGAACCTGTGTTCGAAAGTTTGTCGGTGGGTCGCGGTAGATTCTGTTCATGCTTTCGGGGGACGGCGGATCAGGGGTGGACGGCATCGATGTGGTGCCGCCTGCCCCTGACGTGTCCGATCCCGAGTTGTCGGCATTCGTGGAGCGGGTCGAGTCTGCGGTTGCCGAGTTGGCGGGGCAGGCGTCGGTGTCGTGGACGAACGCCGACCGGCGTGCGGTGATCCAACGCATGGAGATGCTGACACGGTCGCTGACCGCGTACTCATACACCTGGCTGAACGAGTTGATTTCTCAGCATGGCCTCGACGTGTATCCGGGCTCGGTCCCGTCGTCGGTGGCGTGGATGCTGCGGATCACCCCACGAGCAGCAGGAGCAAGAGTGCGTCTGGCTGCGGAGTTGGGGGATCGCACCTCGTTCTCCGGTGAAATTCTGGCCCCGTTGCTGCCGCACACCGCCGAAGCACTGCGGGCGGGGTTGCTCGACGCCAAGCACGTGCAGATGATCCGCGAATTCTTCCGTCATCTGCCCTCGAGTGTCGATCCGCAGACCCGCGATCTCGCCGAACAACAGTTGGTGGAACAGGCAGTGAAATTGCGGCCGGACGATTTCGCGCCGGTGGTGGCGTGCCTGGACGCGATGGTGAACCCGGACGGCGACCACGATGATGACGATGACGATGACGACGGAAACCCGCCGAAGCCGCGGAAGCGGAGGGATGCGTTCTTCTACCTCGGCGAGCAAGGGGTCGACGGGATGTCGGAAGGGAAATTCTGCGTCGACCCCGAACTACGGGCCTACCTCGAGGCCCTGTTCTCCAAAGCGGCAAAACCGGGCATGTACAACCCCGCAGACCCGACATCGATCGTCCACGACGAGAACGGAAGCGACGAGGACGACCAGACCTCGGGCGAGGATGCTGACGCACGACCGCAGCCCGGCACCACGCCCCGCGAAGCAGGGGCGAGTGATGCAGGATCGGGGGACTCCAATTCCGAGACACCACCGCTACCTGAGCGTAAAGACCGGTGGCGAAGTGATGCGGGACTCTGGGACGACGGTCCATGTGGCTGTGACGGCCATTGCGGTGACGGCCCTTGCGGTCACGACGAGTGCGGAGGCGGCATCGAATGCGGTTGCGGTACAGGCTCTGACGACACCTCCCCCGACGGCACCTCCTCCGACGACACTTCCTCCGACGGCCCTGCTGCCAGGCGTACCGCTGCCGGGCACGGCGATACCGAGAGCAGTGAGGCACGGGCCGAGGCGGCGGCGTCAACGCGCGAGGCCGCCGTCCAGCGTGACATCCGCACCCAGAACGAACGTCGTCACGACGCCCTGAAGGTGGCACTCCGGCACACCCTCGCCTCCGGGACCCTCGGCACCCACCGAGGCCTGCCCGTCACCGCGATCGTCACCATGAGCCTGAAAGATCTGGAAGCCGGCTGCGGATACGCGAAGACCGCCACCGGATCACGAGTGTCGATCCGCGACGCGATCCGCATGGCTTCCCACGCACACCACTACCTGACGATCTTCGACGACGACGGCAGAGCCCTCTATCTGGGTCGATCGAAACGCATCGCCTCCGCAGACCAACGCATCGTGCTCATCGCCCGAGACCGTGGCTGCAGCTTCCCCTCCTGCACCCGCCCCGCAACCTGGTGCCAAGCCCACCACCTCACCGACTGGATCGACGGCGGCAACACCGACATCGACGGATTGACCTTCGGCTGCGACATGCACCACGCACTCGTCGGCACCGGACCCGGAAAGTGGGCAACCACGAAAACCGGAGCAGCACATCGCTATCCGGGCCGCACCCTGTGGCATCCACCGGCCGGGATGGACCCACGTAGGCGTGGGCTGATCAATCACGCACACCACCCCGAAGAGGTGCTGTATCCACCCGACCAGCATGACGACACCGGCGACGAGGAACCACGACAACCCGCCTGACCACCCACACCAGTCTCAGGGCACAGCCCTGCCTGCACCCGCGCTGACGTGATTCAGCGAACCGGGTGGCGCTTTCGATTGTGAATCAGAACAGCTACCCCGAGTCCCACCAACGTCAACAGAAGCGGTGCAGCGATGACGAGGGAAGCGTCGATCGCCACGAACAGAATGAGCAGCAACGCTGCTGCCAGGAAATACACGGCGGCGAAACGTGGAGTCCACAGGACGGAGTCCATTCCACACCTCCTTGCGTACGAACTACTTGTCGTTACCGAAGGTAACTGAAAGGAGTCGGATGCACTAGAGGCCAAGGCCCCGCAGACGGTCGATCTCACGACGATCGCGCTTGGTGGGCCTGCCTGCCCCTCGATCACGCCTCGGCACGGAAGCCAGTACTTCCTTCGGGGGCGGCGGCGGACTGCGATCGATCAAGCACTCCGGCACGACCGCTGCGCCGACGCGTTTGCCGATGGCCCGCACCACGACGACGATCTTCTCCACTCCGTCGGACCGGAGCCTGATCTCGTCGTCGGGGCCGATGCGATGCCCGGGTTTGGCAGGAGTTCCGTTGACACGGACGTGGCCGCCGCGGCAGGCAGCAGCGGCGGCAGACCGCGTCTTGAACAACCGGACCGCCCAGATCCAACTGTCGAGGCGGACACTCTGAACTTCCATCTTCGAACGAATTCCTCACATTGCGAGGCTCGACTACATGTCCAGGCCGAGATCGAGCACTGTCACCGAGTGTGTCAGACCGCCGACAGCAAGAAAGTCGACCCCCGTGCGCGCATAGTCACGTGCCACGTCGACGGTCAGGCCACCCGAGGATTCCAGCTTCGTCTGCGGCGCGAACTTGTCTCGGCGCTGCACGGCCATCTGCGTCTGCCACAGCGCGAAGTTGTCCAGCAGAACGAGTTCGACGTTCTCCGCCAGCACCTGGTCGAGTTGCTCGAGGCTGTCGACCTCGACCTCGCACGCGATGTCGGGAGCCGCAGCCCGCACCGCGTTCAGAGCGGCGACGACCGAACCTGCCGCTGCCACGTGATTGTCCTTGATCAGCGCGGCATCGCCCAGACCCATCCGGTGATTGACGCCACCACCTGCGCGTACCGCGTACTTCTGCAGCGAACGCAACCCCGGCAACGTCTTTCGACTGTCCCGGATCTTGCACTCGGTGTCTGCGACCTCGGCGACCCAGCCGGCCGTCGCAGTGGCGATTCCAGAGAGATGGCAGACGATGTTGAGCATCGTGCGTTCGGCAGTGAGCAGACCCCGCGTCGGCGCCTCGACCGTCAGAACGGCCTGTCTCGGTTCGACCTCGGATCCGTCCTCGATGCGATGCACGACGGAGTATCCGTCGGCTCCGATCACCTCGTCGAGAACCAGGAGGCCGACGTCGATCCCGGCGATCGTGCCGAACTGGCGCGGAACCACCGACGCCGTGGTGACAGCATCCTCGGATACCGTCGCCAGCGTGGTGATGTCGGGTCCGAACCGCAGGTCCTCGTCGAGCGCGGTCCGGATCAGTGCGAGTACCTCGGCGCGATCGACGCCCGGGTTCACCTCGTTCGCAGTATCGGTCATGTCAGCGTGCTCCCGTCATCACGTCGTCGTTCACGATCGCCAACCGTCCATCGGGATCTCGTTCGATGTGCAGGCTTCGACGTTGCGCCGGTGCACTCTCGGGGAAATCCCGTCGGGTGTGGCACCCTCTGCTTTCGCGGCGGTGGTTCGCGGCCAGCACGATGACCTCCGCCGCAGCGGTCAACGCAGCATCCTCGACAGCACGTGCATCGACCGGCGGTTCCGACACGACACAGTGGGCCAGGACGCGTTGCGCCGCAGCAAGACCCGTTGCATCGCGTACGACGCCGACCTCGGCGGTCATGGTTCGCTGCAGCACCGCGCGGTCGATGCGGCGATACGTGGGCAATGCGACATCCGAAATGCTGCCGTGTCGGCCGACCCGTTCGGCAGCCACGTAGGCCGCGCGCTCACCGACGACGAGACCCTCGAGCAGACTGTTCGACGCCAACCTGTTGGCACCGTGCAAGCCGGTGCGCGCCACTTCGCCTGCGGCGAGCAAGCCGGGAACCGAGGTGCGCCCGGATGTATCCGTCGCCACGCCCCCGCACGAGTAGTGCGCTGCGGGTGCCACCGGAATCAGGTCCGTCGCCGGATCGATTCCGGCCTCGAGGCACGAGGCGGTCACGGTCGGGAACCGTTCGTGGACGCGTTCCACCGCGCGGGCATCCAGCAGAACGTGGTCGTCACCACGCTCGTGCAGCAGCTCGGCGATGGCGCGGGACACCACGTCGCGTGGCGCGAGGTCGCCGAGGGGATGCACTCCCGCCATGAAGGCACGGCCGGTGACATCGACCAGGCGGGCTCCCTCTCCCCGCACTGCCTCACTGATCAACGGGCGGCGGCCCGTCGACCCCGCGGCGAACAACACCGTCGGATGGAACTGCACGAATTCCAGATCCGCGATCCGAGCACCGGCGTCGAGGGCGAGGGCGATGCCGTCGGCCGTCGCGCCGGACGGGTTGGTGCTGCACGAGAAGAGTTGTCCCAGTCCGCCGGTCGCGAGCAGCACCGTCGGGCAATGAACGACGCCGACACCGCGAGGCCCGCGCACGAGCAGACCGACCACCTCGCCGTGGGTGGTCAGTACCCGCAGCGCGGTGGTGTCGAACTGCACCGTGGGCACGGACGCGTCCAACGTGCGCTGCACCTCCGCTCCGGTGGCGTCTCCCCCGGCATGAACGATGCGACGAACGCTGTGGCCACCCTCGCGGGTCCGCGCAACGGTGCCGTCGGCCGCTAGGTCGAACTGAGCGCCCGCAGCTTCGAGCGAGGTGATCGCCGCCCGCCCGCCGGAGACGATGGAACGCACCGCGTCCTCGTCGCACAGGCCGGCACCGACGACGCAGGTGTCGGCCACATGCGATTCGATAGAATCCTCGAGTTCGGGGCCGACGACCGCGATCCCACCCTGGGCGTACTGCGTCGCGGTGTCGGTGGAACGCCCCTTGCTGACGGTCAGCACCCGCAGGCCGCGAGCTGCCGCCGTGCGAGCCGCGGTGAGTCCGGCAATTCCACCGCCGACCACGACGAGATCGGCCGCGGTTTCCCACGCGACCGATGGATTCACTCGCCGCCGCCAGGGGTGCCGATCTCGATCATCCGCTGCACCGACTTGCTCGCGATGTTCGCGGTCTCGAGGTCGACGTGCACCTCGTCGCGCCCCTCGACGAGGCAGCGCAGCAGAGCAGCAGGGGTGATCATCTTCATGTAGCCGCACGATGCGCGGTCGTTGACGGCGAGGAAGTCGACGTCGGGTGCCGCCATCCGCAGCTGATGCAGCATGCCGATCTCGGTGGCGACCAGAACCTGCTTGGACGCGGTGGTGCGGGCAGCGTCGAGCATGCCGCCGGTGGAGAGGATCTTGACCTTGTCGGCGGGTACGAACCCCTCGCCTGCGAGGTACAGAGCCGATGTGGCGCAGCCGCATTCGGGGTGCACGTACAGCTCGGCATCGGGGTGGGTGCGAGACTTCTCGGCCAACTCGTCGCCGTTGATACCGGCGTGCACATGGCATTCTCCGGCCCAGATGTGCAGGTTCTCGCGCCCGGTCACGCGCTTGACGTGCGCGCCGAGGAACTGATCGGGCAGGAACAGGATGTCGCGGCCCGGATCGATCGACTCGACGACCTCGACGGCGTTCGACGAAGTGCAGCAGATGTCGGTCAGTGCTTTGATCTCGGCGGTGGTGTTGACGTACGAGACGACGACGGCGTCGGGAAAATCGGCCTTCCATTCGCGGAGCTGGTCTGCGGTGATGGAATCGGCCAGTGAGCAGCCGGCGCGCTGGTCCGGGATGAGGATCGTTTTCTGTGGGCTCAGGATCTTTGCCGTCTCGGCCATGAAATGAACTCCGCAGAACACGATCGTGTCCTCGGAGACCTCGGCGGCCATCCGCGAGAGCGCGAGCGAGTCGCCGACATGGTCGGCAACGTCCTGAATCGCAGGCAGCTGGTAGTTGTGCGCGAGCAGCGTCGCGCCGCGCAGATCGGCGAGCCGTCGAACCTCTGCCGCCCACTCGGGAGTTGCCTCCACTCCCCCGTAACCACCTGCTCCGTCGACGATGTCGCGAACTCCGGCGAATGCCGAGTCCAGGATGTTCACCCGGGTAGCGCTGCTGGTCATGACGGTTCTCCTTCACCGATCATCCGGTCGTCGGTGACCGAATTTCCTCCGAGGGAGTTTTCGACCTATGATCGAAAACGTGACCTATCGTAGCACCGTCCACGAAGTACTCATTGCGGTGTTCCAAGTTCGAGCCTTTTCCGACCCCGACGCCCCGGAACTGGCGGTGCTGCTGTGGCAGCGCGCCCTCGACCCCGAGGCCGGCACCTGGTCGCTGCCCGGTGGCACGCTGCGCGACGACGAGAACCTCGCCGCCTCCGCGCGCCGTCAGCTCGCCGAGAAGGTCGACGTGCGCTCGGTGGCGCACCTCGAGCAGCTGTCGGTCTTCAGCGAACCCGAACGCGTACCGGGAGATCGGCGGATCGCGTCGACCTTCCTGGGCCTGGTACCGATCTCGGCCGAGCCGACACTTCCCTCGGACACCGCATGGCACCCGGTTGCGGCACTGCCCGACATGTCGTTCGATCACGGAACCGTCGTCGCGCACGCGAGACATCGACTGGTCGCCAAACTCTCGTACACCAACATCGGATTCGCACTGGCTCCGGTCGATTTCGCCATCTCGTCGCTGCGCGAGATCTACGGTGCCGCACTCGGATATCAGGTCGATGCCACCAACCTGCAGCGGGTGCTGAGCCGGCGCGGAGTGATCGAACCCACCGGACGGCGCGCGCCGTCGGGCAAGGCCGGTGGTAGGCCGCCTGCACTGTTCCGCTTTGCCGACAACAGCATTCGAGTCACCGACGAGTTCGCCGCATTGCGACCGCCCCAGGCGTGAACGGCTGCTGTCAGTCGGCTCGATTCGAGTCGAACGACGGTGGCGGCGGGAAGAACTCGACATCGAGGTCGTCCGGATCGGGATCGGTGTGTTGCAGATTGTCGTTGGGATTCATCGCGGCCAGAAGCATGATCACCAGCGAAGCCATCAGCGCCTGAACGATCAGCACCTGCGGAGTCTCGATACTGGGCGCAACGGTGACGATCGACCCGACCGCCGGATCGGTGACCTTCGGAAACCGAAGAGCAGCAATCCCGTTGCCCACCAGGATCGCAGCGACCGAGCCGACGAGTGCGCCGACGAAGACGGCACCGAACAGCCGTGGCCCCCGCTCGGACCTCCACAGCCACCACCCGATCGGGAGAACGAGACCGAGGGCCAAGGAAAGGAACGAGAACATCGCAAGCCCGTCGAAGCTGTGCAGGCTCTCCCCGGTCAGGGCCGCCCCACGATCCTGCGCCACCACGAGCAACTGCTGCGCCGGTGCCAGGAATCCCCACAGCATCCCACCCAGAGCCGAGACTGCCACCGAGATTCCGACAACCACCGACAACACCCGAACGGTGCTGCTCCGCGGCGGCACTTCGAGAACGTCCGACGTGACCACCTAGCGCCTACCCGTCGTGGCCGAATCGACGAGGCCGTGACGCGAGCACAGCGACGTCCACCCGTCGGGGACGATCTGCACCACCAGGCGGCGACCGCATTCTGCGCAGAACCGCGGCGGCTCCAAACCGAGCCGGACGGCGACCGACAACGAACCCGCACTCACCTCGGCTCCGGCGTCGACAGGCCGACCGGTGTACGGGTCGTAGTGGGTCTCGCTCGTCATTCGACCCACCCTAATACGCCCATCAGATCGTCGAGTTCAGCGCTTTGATCGGCATCTGCAGCTCGCCGAGAAGATCGAGATCCTGCTCCGCCGGGCGGCCGAGTGTCGTCAGGTAGTTGCCGACGATGACGGCGTTGATCCCGCCGAGAATTCCCTGCTTGGCACCGAGGTCGCCGAGGGTGATCTCGCGTCCGCCTGCAAATCGCAGAATCGTGCGTGGCAGAGCGAGACGAAACGCGGCGACGGCGCGCAGAGCATCGGACGCCGGCAGCACATCGAGATCTCCGAACGGCGTTCCAGGCCTGGGGTTGAGGAAGTTCAGGGGCACCTCGTCGGGTTCGAGAGCAGTGAGATCGGCGGCGAATTCGGCCCGCTGCGCGAGCGTCTCCCCCATACCGAGAATTCCGCCGCAGCACACCTCCATGCCGGCCTCCCGCACCATGCGCAGGGTATTCCACCGCTCCTCCCAGGTATGGGTGGTCACCACGTTCGGGAAATACGAGCGAGAGGTCTCGAGATTGTGGTTGTACCGATGCACGCCCATCGCCGCGAGCTGATCGACCTGGTCCTGGTCGAGCATGCCGAGCGAGCACGCGATATCGATCTCGACTTCGTTCCGGATGGCTTCGATACCGGCGGCGACCTGCGCGAGCAGCCGAGCGTCGGGGCCGCGCACCGCCGCGACGATGCAGAATTCCGTGGCTCCGGTCTTCGCGGTCTGCTTCGCAGCTTCCACCAGCGACGGAATGTCGAGCCACGCAGCACGAACCGGGGAAGCGAAAAGTCCGGACTGCGAACAGAAGTGACAATCCTCGGGACACCCACCGGTCTTGAGGCTGATGATTCCTTCCACCTCGACCTCGGGCCCGCACCACTTCATCCGCACCTCGTGGGCCAACAGCATCGTCTCCTCGAGACGGTCGTCGCCGAGCTCGAGAACCTCGAGAACCTGAGATCGATCGAGCGCGATGCCGTCGCCGAGCACCTGAGTACGCGCCGTGCGCAAAATGTCCATTCCGGGTCCCCTCGTAGTCGAACGGCATCATCATTGAACACCGTTCAAGTTGAACGGCGTTCACGTTAGGCGCCGGGCTCGGCTACTGTCAAAGCGAAGATGCGTCGAACGACTTGGGGGCAGCAGTGCAACTGAACAGGCAGGACGTCCTGGACGGCGCGATCGCCATTCTCGACGAGTACGGCCTGGCAGACCTGACGATGCGGCGACTCGCTATGTCGCTGCACGTGCAACCCGGCGCGCTGTACTGGCACTTCCCCAACAAACAGACGCTGCTCGGTGCCATCGCCGATCACATACTCTCCGGTGCCGATGCGCCGTCCACCGAAGATTCGTGGGACGCACAGATCGGGCAGATCGCCCACCGACTGCGCGACGCCCTTCTCTCCCGACGCGACGGTGCCGAATTGGTGGCCGCGACCTACGCGTCGAGGCTGACCACCAACCACATTCGCGAACGCATTGCCGCCGTGTGCATTCGAGCGGGACTGCCGCGACGCGACGCGGAACTCACCGCCGACACGTTGCTGTACTACATCCTGGGCCAGACCGTGGACGAGCAGGCGCGCCTACAGATGGACTCCGTCGGAGCCCTCACGCCCGACGCGTCACCGCTCTTCGAAGAACCCGACCCGACGAGCAGATTCGATTTCGGACTGAAGCTCTTCCTCGACGGAGTACGGCATACCGCGGCGGACCGCATCCGCCACTAGTCGATCAGAATTCGGCGAAGACGATCCGCCCGTTCCCGTTGTCCAAAGTCATGGTTCCGTCGTCCCGAGACCACCGCGGGGTGGAGGTCAGGAACTCCGACAGCCACCGGTCCTGCTCCATCAACGCCTCCGGGCAGGCCATCCGCGTCGACCCGAGAGAGTCGATGGTGATCCTGCCCTGCGAGGTGTCCACGGTGCCGAACAACCTGTTGCACCCGGCCTCGGCCGAGATTCGGTCGTCGACGAACTCGAGCCTGACCGTCGTTCCGGCGACCGGCGTGTAGGAGTCGGGTGCCTCGACCGACGAGTACGTCTTGCCGGCCGGGAATTCACCGTACGAGTCGGTGCACCCGGAGGCCACCGCACTCGCACCCAACGCGAGAGCGACCAGCGCGCGCCGCGCGTCAGCCACCGAAGATCGGCCCCAGACCGGCCGCACCGGCATTTCCGCGGGACGCGAACGGGTTGTCGTGCACCATGTACGTCCAGGTCGACGTCGGGCGTCGCAAGCCCGCTTCGTCCAGATCGATTCCGTCCGAGGTGATCTCGGCCGACTCGAACGTAGCGTGCGAGAGATCCATCGCCTTGGAGGACACCGTCTTGAACGCCTCGACAGCGATCCGGTGGTACTCGTCCAACGGATTCTCCCGACCCAGTGCGCGCAGGTGAATACTCTCGCGCACGTCGGCGAGGTGCGCGAGATAGTCCGACCACGACCGATCGAGGTGGTACAGAACGATCTGACGGGCGACCTCGACCAGAGTCTCCTCGGACACGTTCTCGCGCAACTCCTTCGAGCGCGCAGGCGCGTGCTGCTCGAGTAGCGTCAACGCCTCGTCGGTGTCGAGCAACGTGGCCCGGCGGCGGTCCAGGATCTCACGGTGCTGAGCCGTCAGCTGGTTGTAACGCCAGGTACGCGAATGTATCTCGAGCATCTGACCCTCGGCGATGCGCTGTGCATGATCGACGCGGTCGGCCGCAGCCGAGGAAGTGAACATTCCGCTCTCGTCGGTGTCCTTCGGTGCATCCTTGTCGCCGATGTTGTTCTTGACGACGTCGTCCTCCCAACTGCCGAAGAACAGCGAGCGCCCTGGATCTCCCTGCCTGCCTGCACGTCCGCGGAGCTGATTGTCGAGACGCTCGGTGGTGTGACGACCGGTACCGAGAACGAACAGTCCGCCGAGCTCGGCAATACGTTCGCGATCGGTGCCCTCGGGACCACCGAGCTTGATGTCGGTTCCGCGCCCGGCGATCTGCGTCGATACCGTCACTGCGCCGTGCACACCCGCCGCGGCGATGACCGCCGCTTCCTCGGCGTCGTTCTTGGCGTTGAGTACCACCACGTCGACGCCCGAGGCGGTGAGCGTCTCGGCCAGCGCCTCGGACTCGGCGACATCGTGGGTACCGATGAGAATCGGCTGACCGGTCTCGTGAATCTCTTTCACCTGCAATGCAATTGCAGCGTTCTTGTGCTCGATCGTGTCGTACACACGGTCGTCCTCGTCGACGCGCACCGTCGGCACATTGGGGGCGATGACCGAGACACCGAGGCTGTAGAACGTGCGAAGCTGCTCCCCCGCCGCCATGGCCGTACCGGTCATACCGCACACCGTTGCGTACCGGTTGATCAACGCCTGCACGGTGATCGTGTCGAGAATCTCACCGGTCTCGGTGGGGGCGAGCCCTTCCTTGATCTCGACCGCGGCCTGCAACCCGTCCGGCCAGCGCTGCAGTTCGGCCACTCGGCCACGTGAGGCGTTGATCAGCTGCACGCGTCCGTCACGAACGATGTAATCGACGTCGCGCTGGACCAGCACCTGGGCGTGCAGGGCCACGTTGACCGCAACCAACGTCGTCCCTACGTGCTGCTCGGAGTACAGGTCGATTCCGCCCAGTTCCTTCTCCATCCGCAACGCGCCCTCGTCGGTGAGGAACACGTTGCGTCCTTCGGCATCGGTGTCGAAATGAACGCCCTTGTCCAACAACCGGACTGCATCCATGACCGTCGAAGTCGAGACGTCACCGGAGACCGAACCGGCCAACACCAGCGGAACGAGCGCCTCGTCGACCAGCACGGAATCGGCCTCGTCGATCAGGGCAACGTCCGGCACGGGCGCGACCAGATCGTCGCGGTCGTTCACCAGATGATCACGCAGAACATCGAAACCAATTTCGTTGACCGAGGCATAGGTGATGTCGCAGGCGTAGGCGGTGCGCCGCTCCTGGGCAGTCGAGGACTCGCCGATGGAACCTACGGCGATACCGAGGGACTCGAACAGCGGTTGCATCCACTGCGCGTCGCGTTGCGCGAGAAAGTCGTTGACCGAGATGACGTGCACCGCGCGTCCGGACAACACGTATCCGACGGCAGCGATCGCGCCGGCCAACGTCTTGCCCTCGCCGGTTGCCATTTCCACCACGTCACCGGCGAGCAACCGCACGGCACCGTGCAGCTGCACGTCGAAGGGCCGTAGCTTCAGCGCACGCTCACTCGCCTCGCGCGTCAGCGCCAGATACCGCGGAACGTCGAGACGCTCGGCGGCGTCGACACGCAGCGCGGCCGCCTCGGTCGCCAATTCACTCTCGCTCAGGGCGGCTGCCCACTCCGCGTGCTCCCGGGCCCGGTCGACGCTTCGACGCGAGGTGCTCTGCGCCTTCTGTGCGGATCGGCCGAGTACACGCCAGAATCGGTCGGAGCCCAAAGCCATCTGTTATCCCTACCTGAGAAAGAAAAACCGTTCTCGCCCACAGTACCGATGCGGCTCCGCCCAGCTCTAGGCATCGAGCGGCGTCGTCACCGCGATCCGGCGCGTGCCGTCGTCCAACGTCACCACCTGATAGGCATTGCGCTCGGTTCCCACCGGCGAACCGTCGGAGTCGAGGTTCTCGAGAAGAAGATGCCCGACCCAGATACCCGGCACCTCGGCCTCGGTGACGATGTCGCGGGCCCGCACACCCTCGATTCCGCGCGACCGATAGTAGGTCTGCCCCTGCCGAAAGAACTCTCGGGTCTGCTGCGGCTCGGCGATCGCCGCACATCCCCGCGCTGTGACCGCCAGAGCCGGATAGTTGTAGATCTCGGCCAGACCGTCGAGATCACCCGAGGTCAGGTACCCCGTATAACGAGCGAAGAAGCTGTCGACCGATTCGTTGTCAGGTGTCATATCGACAACGGTAGGACCCATTCCCGTCAGGGCTGTGTCGGGAATCGGGAAAAATTCGGACGGTGCCGAAGCAGAATGCGCCCCGGTCGCTCGACAGCGCACTCACCCTGCGCCGCGTCGCGCGTCAGCAGCGGATCGTCGAGTGGCTGGGGTCGGCGGCTGCGCCGTTGACCTCGCCCGAACTCGCGCAGCGGCTCGGGGTCTCCGTGCGCACCGTCGAACGCGACCTCGCCCGGTTGCGTGAGTCCGGGGTCCCCCTCGATGCGGTGCCGGGTGTGCACGGCGGATCTCGGCTGGCAAGTGTCGCCTCGCCTCGGCCAGTGCGGTTGACCGCCCCCGAGATAGCAGCACTCATCGCCAGCCTCGCCGCTCTGGGGCCCACCGAAACCGACAGTGCCGCATCGGCAATGAACGCTCTGATCGAGGCATTGACCACCGAGTGATCCGGGAGTGGGAATCACCGTTTTTCACGCCACCAGGGTCAGAGTTGCGCAACCAACGCAGGCAATCCCGTCGCGGCCGTGGTGCGCCACCGGTGATCGGCCATGTCCGAGACCTCGGTCTCGACCGGGTTGATCTCGACCACCGTCGCTCCGGCGCTGCGGGCGATCGCGGGCAGCCCGGCGAACGGGTACACCACTCCCGACGTGCCGACGACGAGAACGAGGTCGGCCTCACGAACCGCGTGCTCGGCCGCCTCCCACGCGGCCTCGGGCAAAGATTCGCCGAACCATACCGCTCCCGGCCTGATCAGACCGCCGCACAGCGGGCATTCCGGCGGCGGAACTCGCTGATCGGCCTCGGCCGGGGCGTCGGCCGCACCGTCGTCGAACGATGCTCGTGTTCCACAGTCGCTGCAGTACGGCTCGAACAGACTGCCGTGCACGTGCGCGAGAACCGTGGCCCCGGCCCTCTCGTGCAGGTCGTCGACATTCTGGGTGGCGATGTCCACGTGCGCCCGTTGCTGCCATTGCGCAAGTGCCACGTGACCGGCGTTGGGCTCGGAGCGTCGGACCAATTCGGCTCGCCATCGATACCAGCCCCACACCAGATCGCTGTCGGCCGACCACCCCTCCGGGCTCGCGAGATCTCTGGGGTCGAAGTCCTTCCACAATCCGCTCTGGGCATCCCGAAATGTGGCGATCCCCGACTCGGCGGACATGCCTGCGCCGGTGAGTACGGTGATCCGCGAGGCCTCTCGCGCGGAGTCCACGACGGGCTTCGGAACGGCTACGGGCGACTGGTTCTCGGAAGTGCTCACCCGGTTATTGTGCCGAGCGGTGTGCCACGTCGCGCTACCGTGGTCGCATGAGCATCGACACCACCGCGCGCACTCGACGACGCCGGACACTGTGGTTGGCCGCCGGCGCAGCTGCCGTCGTGGTGGTGGCTGTCGGGGTTCTGTGGCTGGCACCGAGCCGGTACCTCCCGTGGGACACCGAAGCGTTCCCCGAGGTGAGCACCGGCGAGCTGACCGCCGATCAGGCTCGGGTGGTCGAACTCCTGCGTACCGAGCACGAACTGCAGCGTCCGGGCACGTTCTACGCCGAGGGCGTCGAGGAAGCGTGGTGCGCCGATTTCGTCAGCTGGATCATGAAGGAGGCCGGCCTGCCGTTGTCGAACCCCCATTCGGGTTCGTGGCGCATTCCCGGCGTCTACACCCTGCAGGAGTACTACCAGGAGCAGGGACGATTCGAGGCCGTCGGCGACTACACGCCATCGGTGGGCGATGTGGTGCTCTACGACAACACGAGCTTCAGCGGACAACACACCAACGTGATCGTCGCAGTCGACGGCGACGAGGCCGTCACCGTCGGCGGCAACGAGGCCGGCAATATCAGAGTGCACACGCTGCACTACGAATCCGATTCCGGGGTAGTCGGATTCGGTCGACTCCAGAGCTGACGGTCACTCCGGCGGGATTGCATCTGCGTCACCGTACGAACGAGCGCCGCCGTCTCGTTTGGCTCGATAGAGCAACATGTCCGCGCGGTCGAAGCAGTCGTCGACGGACTCCCCGGCACGCAGTGTCGTGTAGCCGGCAGAGAAGTTCTGTCCGTCGGGCACGACCGCCGACAACTCGGCCAGCACGGCCGACATGGTCGTCGCACCCACGCCGGGCATCACCAGAGCGAACTCCTCGCCGCCCCATCTGGCGATGGATCCGCGGCCACCGAGCAGGTCCTCGGCAGCAGCAGAGAACCGAATCAACAGCCGATCTCCGCGTCCGTGCCCGTACTTGTCGTTGTACGACTTGAACCGGTCGAAGTCGAGCATCGCCAGAGCCAATACGACATCGGCACCGCGCGGTGTCGTCAACTGATGGAGCCGATCTCGCCATCCTCGCCGGTTGAGCAATCTGGTGAGGGCATCGGTCTGCGCGGCCTGACGGAGGTCGTCCTCGACGCGCCGACGGTCGGTGGTGTCGTGCACGACGGCCATCGTCCACCGAATGCCCCCGGGGCCAGGAACCTCACTGGCCGAGACCCATCCCCACCGGACCGTGCCGTCCGCATGCAGGTAGCGCTTCTCGACGTGCACCGATTCCCCACGCGCCTTGGCGTCGGCCATGATCTGTTCCATGGCGGCATGCTGGGCCAGATCGTCGGGATGAGTGAACTCGCGAGAGGACCGGCCGGCCAACAGGTGACGGGGACAACCGACGATGGCCGCGTACGCCTCGTTTGCGAGAACCAACAATCCGTTCTCGTCGGCCAGGGCCAATCCGACCGTGCTGGCCTCGAACATCTCCCGATACCAACGTTCGGTGTCGACCATCTTCAGCCGGTCTCTTCCTCGAACAGTGCAAGCCACGTCGAATCGCACGGACCACCGAGAATACTCGGTGCGTCGCACCCGGGCGGCACGTGAGCAGGGCTCTGCCGATCTTGACCTTGACATAGCGTCACGGTTCACACTGAACACATGAGAATCGGATCCCTGGCCGACGCCGCCGGAACGACACCTCGAACAGTGCGGCACTATCACCGTCTCGGCCTGCTCGGTGAGCCACGCCGTCTGTCCAACGGGTATCGCGAGTACACGATCGACGACGTGGTTCGACTCATGAGAATCCGCTGGCTCGCCGATGCCGGAATGCCCCTCGGCGCGATAGCAGCCGCCCTCGACCGGTCCGAGGCGGACGAGAGCAACGTGGTCGCCGATCTACGGGCTCTGCTGGCCGGTATCGAATCGGAGCAGAAAGCGTTGGCGCACAAGCACACTCGACTGTCGGTCCTGCTCGACGACGCCGTCGAGCATCGTCCACTGACCGCTCTTCCGCGCGATGCGGCGGACACACTTGCCGCATTGATCGATGCCGCTGCGGAGACCGAGCGAGAAGCGCTGCTCCGTGAGCGTGACCTGCTCGAGGTGATGGCGATCGCGGGCACCGTCCCCGCATCGTTCTTCGAGACGACGACAGCGGCGCTGGCCGATCCCGGAACCCGGCAGACATACCTGGCGCTCCTGCGTAGATTCAGCGCGCTCGAAGGCCGAGACGTCGACGATGCCGCAGACGACATCGATTCGCTCGCAGCAGAATTGGCCTCGATGCTCGATATCGGCGCTCTTCTCTCGGCTGCGCCCGACGACACTGCCGACGAGACCGGCCCGCTGAGCATCGACGACATCGTGCCCGATCCCGCTCAGCGCGCAGTGATCATCGAAGCCACCGCACGTCTGCAGACCACCGAACCGAGCAGACCGGGTGATAGTCGATGACGGTCGTCGCGACGGTGGACCGAGCGAGCATTGTCTCCGCCCGAATTCACCACCGCTTCGGCGTCGTGTCGCCGACGCTCGACGGCGACCGACTCGTCCTACCGAATCAGGACGGCACCACCGTCGACATCGATTTGTCCTGCGCAACAGTGGTGTCCGTGCCCGCACCCCTGCGGCGGTGGTGGGTCGAGGGTAGTGCCCACTCCTTCGGCCTTCACGTGGACGATCCCGCGGCACTGGTCGCAGCGCTCGGTCGGTCCGCCCCCTCGATCGGATCCGCGTCGGCGCGTCGGAGCAGTCCGGTTGCGAACAACAGCACCATCAAGGCCGCCGCGGTGATACCGGATCCGGCCCAGATGGGCGAGGTGTAGCCGAGACCGGCCGAGATCGTCACACCACCGAGCCACGCGCCCAACGCATTTCCCAGGTTGAACGCGGCGATGTTCGCGCCGGACGCCATCGTCGGAGCGTCGGATGCGAACGACATCACCCGCATCTGCAGCCCCGGGACCGTCGCGAAGCCGAACGCACCCATCAACACGAGGGATGCGATCGTCGCCGGGCGACTCTCCGCGGTGAGCGCGAAGAAGACGAGTACGACGGTCAGTGCACCCAGCAGAATCGTCAGCGATCCGGTGAGGTTGCGGTCTGCTGCCTTGCCGCCGAGGTAATTGCCGACGAACAATCCACCGCCGAACAGCACGAGCAGCCACGGCACCTAACTCGACGCGAAGCCACTGACGTCGGTGAGCGTGAACGCGATGTAGGTGAACGCACCGAACATGCCGCCGTACCCGAGCACCGTGACCGCGATGGACAGCCACACCTGCACCGACCGGAACGCGCGCAGCTCTCGACGCAGATTGCTCACCTCACCGCTCCCGGTGTCACGAGGAACGAGGGCGGCGATACCGATCAGCGCAACGACGCCGATCACCGTGATCGCCCAGAACGTCGAGCGCCAACCGTGGTTCTGACCCAGGAACGTCCCGAACGGAACTCCGAGGACGTTGGCGGCGGTCAGACCGGCGAACATCATGGCGATCGCACCCGCCTTCTTCGCCGGCTCGACGAGGCTGGCCGCCACGACGGCACCGATGCCGAAGAACGCTCCGTGACACAGCGCTGCAACGACGCGGCCGAGCAGCATCATTTCGTAGCTGCTCGACAGTGCGGAGACGAGATTGCCGACGATGAACAGACACATCAGTGCGAGCAGGACACTCTTGCGAGGAAACCGTGTCACGGCGGCGGTGACGAGCAGGGCCCCGACGACCACGGACAGCGCGTAGCCCGTGATGAGCCAACCGGCCGTGGCCTCGCTGACCGCGAAATCGGCCGCGACTTCGGGCAGTAGCCCCATGATGACGAATTCGGTCAAACCGATTCCGAATCCCCCGATGGCGAGGGCGAGCAGGCCGAGTGGCATGTCTGATACTCCTGATTGGAAGATGCGTACGCAATTATCGCGCTATCGCGTGTAGTTGCACGCGCTGAGCAAATGCTTGCATACGCGCTATACATGCGCAAGCCAGACACCGCTGGATCAGACCGAAACCGTCCCCGAACTGGGCATATCGCGGCAAAGCAGACTCCGAGGGTTACTTCACCTCACGTACACGTATTGTTTGCCCCAGAATCCCGTCTTCACCAGAACCGGGTACCACCGTCCGCGACCCCCCGACCGAGTGGTCGATACACAGCCGGGAAGTCACTTCTCCTCCATGCACGTACCCCACAGCAGCACCGATACTTCGGCTTCGGTTGTTCCGGCTCAGGGGGACACCGCTCTTTCGCCCAGCGGACCGCAGCGGCCACCGCAGCGGCACGACCTCGACGGGCTGCGCGGCGTGGCCATCGCGCTCGTTGTCGTATTCCACATCTGGATGGGTCGGGTGTCGGGAGGCGTCGATGTATTTCTCACCCTGTCCGGCTTCTTCTTCACCGCATCTCTGCTGAGATCGGCCGAGGCCGGGGCGAGCCTGAATCCGTTCACCCGGATCACTCGGGTGCTGCGCAGGCTCGGGCCTCCCCTGCTGATCACGCTGGCCGCGGTTGCCGTCGCATCGGTATTCCTGCTGCCGCGCACTCGCTGGGCCGACCTGGGCGATCAACTCGTATCCGGCGTCTTCTACTACGTGAACTGGCAGCTGGCGACCACCGCGAACGACTACCTTGCGGCCGACCCCTCGGTGAGCCCTCTTCAGCACCTGTGGTCGGTGGCCGTCCAGTTCCAGTTCTATCTACTGGCCATCGCTGTCGTGTTCGGTCTCGCGTGGATACGACGCACCGTGCGTCCCGACGGACCACGAAGCTTTCGACCGCTGACGTTCGCGGTGATATTCGCCGTCATCGCGGTGGTCTCCTTCGTGTACGCAGCGGACGGTGTGCAACGCCACCAGGCGTGGAACTACTACGACACCGGTGCCCGGCTGTGGGAAATCATGCTCGGAGCCGCAGTCGCCGCCGTGTTCGCCGCACGCAGCGGCGAGCCGTCCACCGAGCCGTCCTCCGATGACACCCGAACGCGGTCGCAGCTACGCGGGGCCCTTGCCGGTATCGGAATAGCGGTCATCGTCGCGTGCGGCTTTCTCGTGGACGGTGTATCGGCGTTTCCCGGTCCCCTGGCCCTGATTCCGGTGCTGGCCACCCTCGCGTTGATCGTCGCGGGCTCCGAGACCGCAGTGGCGGCCACGCTCTCCAACCGGTTCTTCGCCTGGCTCGGATCCATCGCGTTTCCGCTGTACCTGTGGCACTGGCCGCTGCTGATCTTCTACCTGTCGGCCACCGGCCGACCTCACGCCGACGTTCTCGGCGGTCTCGGCATCGTCGGAGCCTCGGTTGCATTGGCATGGCTCACCGTCCGCCTCGTCGAGCGACCCACGCAGTCGCCGACATTCACGCCGGCACGCATCGCGGTGACTGCGACTGCGGCGATCGCTGCCGTCACGGTGACGGCAGGGTCGATCGGATGGAACTTCCACATCGACCGGTCGATCAACGCCGTGCAAGCCGACGGATCGGTCGACGAGCAGACTCACCCCGGAGCGCTCGAACTGACCGACGGGATTCGCGTGGAGCCGGCCGACGTCAGTCCCCCGCTGTACTCCGCCCCCGAGGATCTGCCGGCCACCACCCTCGAGGGCTGCATCGCGGACTTCGAGACGCGCGACGCGGTCTCGTGTACCTACGGCGACGTCGACTCGGACCGGACGATCGTGCTTGCAGGCAGCTCGCACGCCGAACACTGGGTGACCGCCCTCGACACGCTCGGTCTCCGGCACGGCTTCGCGGTCGTCACGTTCTTGAAGATGGGCTGCCCGCTGAGCACGGACACGATGCCGATGCTCGGCCCCAACGAATACCCCGACTGCCTGGACTGGACACAGACCGTGCTGGCCGAGGTGGCCGAGATGCAACCCGACTACCTGTTCACCACCGCCACCCGGCCCAGGGAAGACGCGCCCGGCGACTTCACACCGCCCTGGTACGCCTCGGTGTGGCAGCAACTGACCGCGAACGGCGTCGGAATTCTGGGCATCCGAGACACCCCGTGGCTCGCGTATCGGGCCATCGACTGCCTCGCCGATGGCGGCACGGCCGCCTCCTGCGGTATCCCGAGGGACGAGGCGCTGGACCCCGTCAACCCGGCCCTGGCCTCCTCGTTCCAGCTGCCCGGGTTCTCTGCTCTCGACCTGTCCGATGCGGTGTGCGACGACACCGTGTGCCGCGCCGAGCAGGGGAACGTTCTGATCTACCGTGACGAACACCATCTGACCGCCACCTACGTGCGAACGCTCACCACCGAGCTGGGCCGACAGATCGGATCGGCCACCGGCTGGTGGGCCGGACCGTGATCGGAGTCGGTCCAAGGCCAGGGGCATGCGGCTCGCGCTCGGTAAGCCCGGGCCCAGCCGCCACAGTAGGGTTGATCCATGCTGCACGAAGCCTCCGACGACACGCCTGCCATCGCAGTATGGCCGGGATCCGCTTATCCGCTCGGCGCGACCTACGACGGAGCAGGAACCAATTTCGCATTGTTCTCCGAGGCCGCTGAGGCCGTGGATCTGTGCCTGATCGCCGCTGACGGAACCGAGACCCGCATCCGTTTCGAGGAGTCCGACGGCTACGTCTGGCACGCGTATCTGCCCACGGTGGAACCGGGTCAGCGCTACGGCTACCGCGTGCACGGCCCGTGGGATCCAGCGGCCGGGCACCGCTGCGATCCGAGCAAGCTGCTCGTCGATCCGTACGGCAAGGCGTTCGAGGGATCGTTCGACGGCGACCGATCGCTGTTCTCGTACAACATGGATGCGCCGGCTCCCGAACCCGAGGCCGCGGTACCGACCGACGACGAATCCGCGGATTCACTCGACTCCGAGGCACCGTTCGAGGACACCACCGATCTCACCGATCCCGACGACGAGATCATCGAGGACGCTCCCCTCGCGCACGACGACGCGCCGAACAACGACTTCCCCCAGCACGATTCGCTCGGACACACGATGACCACCGTCGTCATCAACCCTTTCTTCGACTGGCAGGCCGATCGCGCCCCCAAGCGCCCGTACCACGAGACGGTGATCTACGAGGCCCACGTCAAGGGCATGACGATCAACCATCCCGACATCCCCGAAGCCGAGCGCGGCACCTACGCGGGCCTGGCGCATCCGGTGATCATCGACCACCTCAACCACCTCGGTGTCACGGCCATCGAGCTCATGCCGGTGCACCAGTTCATGCAGGATCAGGTTCTGCTGGACAAAGGGCTGCGAAACTACTGGGGCTACAACACGTTCGGCTTCCTGGCCCCGCACGCGGAGTACTCCTCACACAAGTCCCCCGGTGCCGCCGTCACCGAGTTCAAGGCCATGGTTCGTTCGTTCCACGCCGCAGGCATCGAAGTGATCCTCGACGTGGTCTACAACCACACCGCCGAGGGCAACCACATGGGCCCGACCATCAGCTTCCGCGGGATCGACAACGCCGCGTACTACCGGCTCGTCGACGGCGACCTCGAGCACTACATGGACTACACCGGAACCGGCAACAGCCTCAATGCGCGACACCCGCACACGCTGCAGCTCATCATGGACTCACTGCGCTACTGGGTCACCGAGATGCACGTGGACGGATTCCGATTCGACCTCGCGTCCACCCTGGCGCGCGAACTGCACGACGTCGATCGCCTGAGCGCGTTCTTCGATCTGGTGCAACAGGATCCGGTCGTCAGCCAGGTGAAGCTGATCGCCGAGCCCTGGGACGTGGGCGAAGGCGGCTACCAGGTCGGCAACTTCCCCGGCCTGTGGACGGAGTGGAACGGCAAGTACCGCGACACCGTCCGCGACTACTGGCGGGGTGAGCCGGCCACGCTGGGCGAGTTCGCGTCGAGGCTGACCGGATCCTCGGATCTGTACGAGGCCACCGGCCGTCGCCCCGGTGCCAGCATCAACTTCGTCATCGCGCACGACGGGTTCACGCTCAACGATCTGGTGTCGTACAACGACAAGCACAACGACGCCAACGGTGAGGACAACAACGACGGCGAGAGCCACAACCGCTCGTGGAACTGCGGTGTGGAAGGCCCGACGGACGATCCGGAGATCCTGGACCTGCGTGCCCGCCAGATCCGCAACATCATGGCGACGTTGCTGCTCAGCCAGGGCACGCCCATGATCGCCCACGGCGACGAGATGGCGCGTACTCAGCAGGGCAACAACAATGTCTACTGCCAGGACTCCGAACTCGCCTGGATGGACTGGTCGTTGGCCGAGAAGAACGCCGAACTGATCGAGTTCACCCGCAACGCCATCTCGCTGCGCGCAGAGCATCCGGTGTTCCGGCGTCGACGATTCTTCGAGGGCCGCCCCATTCGCACCGGCGAGCAGGCCCGAGACATCGCCTGGCTCACTCCGGCGGGCGAGGAGATGACCCCGGAGGACTGGGACAGCGGTTTCGGCAAGTCGCTGACGGTCTTCCTCAACGGTGACGGAATCCCGGAACCGAACCAGCGCGGCGAGCGCGTCGTCGACGACTCGTTCCTGTTGTGCTTCAACGCACATCACGAGACCATCGAGTTCGTGACCCCGGACGGGAACTACGCCAAGGAATGGACTGTGGCGCTGAACACCGCGTCGCGAACCGGGACAAGTGAGAAATCGATCGAAGCGGGTACACCCGTGGAAGTCACCGCTCGTTCCCTGCTCGTTCTACGAAAGACTGCCTGACATATGCCGCTGCCCACCAGTACATACCGGTTACAACTGCGGGGCGATGCCTTCACCCTGGCCGACGCCTCCGACGTGGTCGACTACCTCCACGACCTCGGGGTCACCCACCTGTATCTGTCGCCCATCCTGACTGCGACCGAGGGCTCGACCCACGGCTACGACGTCACCGACACCGCCACGGTCTCGGCCGCACTGGGTGGCCGGGAAGCGTTGACGCAGTTGCATTCTCGCGCGGCAGAGCTGGGCATGGGGATCATCGTCGACATCGTCCCCAACCACGTCGGAGTGGAGGACCCGCGGCAGAACGCATGGTGGTGGGACGTGCTGCGACGCGGCCGTGACTCCGACTACGCGACGTACTTCGACATCGACTTCGGAGCCGACAACGGCGTCGACGGCAAGATCGCCATTCCGGTTCTCGGTAGCGCGAGCGACGTCGGCGAACTGACCGTCGACCGCTCCGAGGACCAGCCTCTGCTCGCGTTCTACGAGCACCGCTTCCCCATCGCCGACGGCACGGACAGCGGCGACGCGCAGGCCGTACACGATCGTCAGGCGTACCGACTGGTGAGCTGGTCCGATGGACTGATCGGGTACCGACGGTTCTTCTCGGTGAACGGCCTGGCAGGAATTCGGCAGGAAGACCTCGACGTCTTCACCGACTCCCATCGCCAGGTGGCCAGTTGGATCGAGGACGGTCTGATCGACGGACTTCGCGTCGACCATCCCGACGGCCTGGCCGACCCGGCCGGCTACCTCACCGAACTACGCGGGCTCCTCGGCCCCGACCGGTGGCTGGTCATCGAGAAGATTCTGGCCGACGGCGAACCGCTGGACGAATCGCTCCCCGTCGACGGCACGACCGGATACGACGCTCTGGCCGCGGTCGGCGGAGTCTTCGTCGATCCCGAGGGCGTGCACGCGCTCACCGCACTTTCTCAGGTGCGCTCGGGCATCGCCTACGACAGCGAGACGCTGCACGAGACGGAACTCGACCTCAAGACCGGTGTCGCCCGCGGGGATCTGTCCCCGGAGGTGCGACGCCTCGCCCGGGCGGTCGTACGGGAGTCCGGCACCACCGTCGAACTCGAGTCCGTCATCGACGCGATCGTCGCTGTCGTCGCGGCCGTCCCCGTGTACAGGACCGACTATGCACCGCTGGCCCGCGTACTGCCCGGCGTGATCGCGGACATCGACGAGGAGCAGCCCGAATTGGCAGCCGGCCTCGGTGCGTTGACGACAGCTCTCATCGGCGGTGCCGAATCGCCGGTGCGATTCGATCAGGTGTGCGGTGCCGTCACCGCCAAGGGCGTCGAGGACTGCCTGTTCTACCGCGCCAACCGGCTCATCTCGTTGCAGGAGGTCGGCGGCGATCCCAGCCGATTCGGTTGCAGCACAGAGTTCTTCCATCTCACCAATGCGGACCGCGCGAAGCGATGGCCGGCGGCGATGACGACGCTGTCGACTCACGACACCAAGCGAGGCGAGGACGTGCGAGCGCGCATCGGCGTGCTGTCGCAGACTCCCGAGCTGTGGGCCCGATGCATCACGGACTGGGAAGAACTGACCCCGAGTCCCGACGGCACCACCGGAATGTTCTTGTGGCAGAACCTGTTCGGAGTTTGGCCGGCGGACGGCGTGGTCACCTCCTCGTTGCGTGAACGCGTCCATGCCTACGCGGAGAAGGCGATTCGCGAGGCCGCCCTTCGCACCACGTGGACCGATCCGGACGAGGAATTCGAGTCCGCGGTACACAGCTGGCTGGATGCGATCTTCGACGGTGCCGTCGCCCGTTCGATGTCGATGCTCGTCGAGAAGCTCGCTCCGCACGGCCATTCCGACGCTCTGGGCCAGAAGCTGTTGAATCTGGCCGGACCCGGCATCCCCGATGTGTACCAGGGCACCGAGCTGTGGGAGGACTCGCTCGTCGACCCCGACAACCGCAGGCCCGTCGACTACTCGGTTCGTCGATCGATGCTCGCCGCGTCGAACCCCGCTGCGCTCTCGGTCGATACGGGTGCCGCCAAGCTCGCCGTCGTTCGCTCCGCCCTGCACGTGCGACGCGAGCGACCCGCGAGTTTCGTCGGCGGAACCTACGCACCCATCGTCGCGGACGGATCCGCAGCCGAGCACCTCGTCGGATTCGCACGTGGCCCACTGCCCGGCAACGCCGACGTGGTGGCACTGGCCACCCGGCTCTCCCTCGGTTTGGCCGAGCAGGGGTGGGGCGAGACGACCGTGACCCTGCCCGACGGTCGCTGGCGCGATCGGCTCACCGACGTCGAACACACCGGCACCGTGTCGGTGGCCGAGGTGTTCGCCTCGCTCCCGGTCGCACTTCTGGTGCGCGACAACGAAGGAACGGTGACACAGTGACGTCTCCCGCAGTGACATCACCGGCAGTGACATCGGCAGCAGCAACTCGTCGGTTCCAGGTCTGGGCACCGACCCCCGAGACGGTCCGGCTCCAACTCGACGACACGGTGCATCCGATGCAGCGCTCCTCGAACGGGTGGTGGCACGCGGATGTCGAGTGCAGCCCGACGAGTCGTTACGGCTTCCTGCTCGACGACGCAGACAAGGCCCTCCCGGATCCGCGGTCGCCGCGGCAGCCCGACGGAGTCCACGAGCTGTCCCAGGTCTTCGACGTCGATCCGACGCTGTGGACCGACGCGGCCTGGACCGGCCGGCAGCTGCCCGGCTCGTCGATCTACGAACTGCATATCGGCACGTTCACCGACGAGGGCACGTTCGATGCGGCCGTCACCAAGCTCGATCATCTCGTCGATCTCGGCGTGACGTTCATCGAGATCATGCCGGTCAACGGGTTCAACGGCGTGCACAACTGGGGCTACGACGGTGTTCTCTGGTACACCGTGCACGAGGCGTACGGCGGCCCGGAAGGCTTGCAGCGCTTGGTCGATGCGTGCCACGGCCACGGCATCGGCGTCGTTCTGGACGTGGTCTACAACCACCTCGGCCCGTCCGGCAACTACCTCGACCGCTTCGGCCCGTACATGACCGAGGGTGCCAACAGTTGGGGCCAGGCGATCAACTACGCCGAGGCCGACTCGGGCGAGGTGCGGCGCTACGCCCTCGACAACGCGCTGCGATGGTTCTCCGAGTTCCACATCGACGCGCTGCGACTCGACGCGGTGCACGCGATCGTCGACCACACTGCGATACACCTCCTCGAACAGCTCTCGATCGAAACGCGAAGCCTCTCCTCTCATCTGGGTCGGCCACTGACCCTGATCGCCGAGAGCGATCTCAACGATCCGATGCTGATCACTGCTCGATCGGGTGGCGGTTACGGACTCGATGCCCAGTGGGACGACGACATCCACCACGCGATCCATGCCGCGGTCTCCGGTGAGCGGCAGGGTTACTACGGTGATTTCGGTTCACTGCAGGGGCTTGCGAACACGCTGCGGCAGGGCTTCTTTCACGCCGGAACGTACTCGAGTTTCCGCGGTCGCGTCCACGGTCGCCCACTGGACACCCGGCGTATCCCGGCCAGTTCCCTGGTGACCTACACGACCACACACGATCAGGTGGGCAACCGTGCGATCGGCGACCGACCGGGCTTCTACCTCTCCCCCGGCCAGCTCGCGATCAAGGCCGCCCTGGTGCTGACCTCCCCCTACACTCCGATGCTGTTCATGGGCGAGGAATGGGGAGCGTCTACGCCGTTCCAGTTCTTCACCTCGCACCCCGAGCCCGAGCTGGGCAAGGCCACCGCAGAGGGGCGCAAGGCGGAGTTCGCCGAGCACGGTTGGGACAAGAGCGATATCCCCGATCCGCAGGATCCCGAGACGTTCACGCGGTCGAAGCTGAACTGGTCGGAGTTGGGCGACGGCGATCATGGGCGACTGTTGGCCGTCTACCGCGATCTGTTGCGGCTGCGTCGTGACCGTACCGAACTGACCGATCCGTGGCTCGACCACGTGAAGGTGGAGTACGACGAGGACGCGCAATGGATCGTCGTACGCCGAGGCCGCATCAGCGTGGTGTGCAACCTGTCCGAATCCGCGGTGACGGTGCCGGTCGGCGGCTCCGCACTGCTCGAGTGGGAGCCGACGACCTCGGACGAGACCGGCTCTGCCACCACGGTTCCCGGTCACTCCGTCGTCGTGCTGGAGTCCTGACGCTCACGTAGATTGACCAGGACGAACACGGCGGTGATCGCCAGCACCACCGCGGTGGCGACGGCCGCGACATGCATGCCCGACACGAACGCAGCATGCGCGGAATCGAGCAGAACCGTCGCCACCGAGTCCGGCAACTCACGAGCCACCGCATCCGCGCCGCCGAGTGTCTCCCCTGCCCTGGCTCCGAGTTCGGGGGTCAATTGGGTGACGTCGATTCCGCGGCGGAAGATGGCCATGACCACGGTGCCGAGTACGGCGACACCCAACGCGATACCCAGCTCGTATGCGGTCTCCGACACCGCCGAGGCCGCTCCCGCTCGTTCGGGTTCGACGGAGCTGACGACCAACTCGGAGGTCAGCGTGAGCGCCACACCGACCCCGGCTCCCACCAGGACGAATCCTGCGATGAACAACGCCGGTCCGCTGTCGGTCGCGAGTCCGACCAGGATGCCTGCGCCCGCGGCGGCGACGATCATCGCGACGCCGAGAACCGTTCCCGCGCTGAAGTATCGAACCAGGACCGCGACCAGCAGTGAGGTGACGATACTGGCGGCGGTGCCGGGCAGCAGCAACAATCCGGCTTCGAGTGGGCTGTTGCCGAGCACGAGCTGCAGGTACTGCGAGCCGAAGAACAACACCCCGGCGAGGGCGAACACCGACAGGAAGTTCGTGGCCACGCCCGTCGAGAACGCCCGGTTGGCGAACAGTCGTAGGTCGATCATCGGGGCGGCAAGCGTCCGCTGACGACGGACGAACACGTACCCGGCGATGACGCCGACCACCGCGGAGAGCAGGTAGACCACGTCGAATCCATGTGCCGCAGTCTCTTTCACCGCGAACACCACGGGGACGATGGCAAGCATCGACAGTGCCGAGCTCGTCAGGTCGAAGCGCCCCGGGTTCGGATCCTTGGACTCGGGGATGACCAGGGGCCCGAGCGCGATCAGCACGATCATCACGGGGATGTTGATGAGGAACACAGATCCCCACCAGTAATGCTCGAGCAGCCAGCCGCCCACGAGCGGGCCTGCGGCGGCACCGCCGCCTGCCATCGCGCCCCACACGCCGATCGCGGCGACGCGTTGACGCGGGTTCAGGAAGATGGTCCTGATCAGGCCGAGAGTCGCGGGCATCAGAGTTGCGCCGGAGATGCCCTGCAGCACCCGGGCGGCGATGAGCATCTCGGCGCTGGTCGACACCGCGGCGACGAGCGAGGCGAGGCCGAAGCCCGCTGCTCCGATCAGCAGCAGTCGACGACGACCGATTCGGTCGCCGAGCGTGCCCATGGTGATGAGCAGGCCGGCAAGGACGAACGAGTAGACGTCGATGATCCACAGCAGCTGATTGCTGGTGGGTGCCAGATCCGCGCTGACGAACGGCAGGGCCAGATCGAGGACGGTGCCGTCCACAGCGATGAGCAGCACCGCGAAGGCAAGCACCACCAACCCGAGCCAATCTCGGGGGCCGGCCCGATGCTCGGACGCTCCGTCGACCTCGTGCACCGAACCGGTGCGCACGTCACTCACCACGATCTCCTACGTTCTGCGCTCGACGACCGGGTAGGTGGCCGAAGCGACGACAGGCACCGACCGTCCAGCCGGTACAGTGATCGAGAGTACCGCGAACCGTCCAGCCGGTAAAGTGAGTTTCATGTCATCGGACACCCGCGACCGAATACTCGACGCACTCGAATCGATGCTGATCGAACACGGCATGACCAAGGTGACCCTCGACAGTGTCGCCGCCGCCGCAGGCGTCTCCAAGGGCGGCTTGCTCTATCACTTCAAGACCAAGGACGCCCTGGTTGCCGCCATGGTGAGGCGACTCGGTGCCCAGGCCGATCAGCAGCGCGCCGACGCCGCAGCGGGGGGCACCTCGGTGTCCGAGTGGTATCTGCAACCACCCGACTCCATCTCCGAGAAGGAGATCGCTCTGTATCGATCGACCCTGGCCGCGTTGCGCAGCGTCGACGGTAATTCCGGCGAGGTGCAGGACGCCGTCACGGAGATGATGCGATTGTGGGACGAGGGGCTACGCGCCGAAATCGACGACCCCGTTCAGGCCGAGATCATCCGACTCGTCGGCGACGGCATCTACCTCGGAGCCCTCCTCGATCTCCCGGGCGTGGACCCCGAACTGCACCGACAGGTGGTCGATCGCCTCCTCGGCCGGTAACGCCGCAGGTAGGTGCGGTGGGCCGACTCAGGTCAGGTAGCGGTACACCGGAGAGCCCGGCTCCAGCTGCTCGACGTGCAGGTGCGAATTCCGCATACGTTCGAGCAGCGGGCTCAATCCGGTCGCCGACCCGAGTTCGACGCCCACCAGAGCCGCACCGGTCTCGCGGTTGTTGCGCTTGACGTACTCGAACAACGTGATGTCGTCCTCGGGGCCGAGCACCTCGTCGAGGAATCGGCGCAGCGCCCCGGGTTCCTGCGGGAAATCGACCAGGAAGTAGTGCTTGAGCCCCAGGTGGACCAGAGAGCGCTCGAGGATTTCGCCGTAACGGGAGACGTCGTTGTTACCACCCGAGACCAGGCACACGACGGTACTGCCGGGGGCGATGTCGAGGTGCTCGAGCGCAGCCACCGCGAGTGCGCCCGCGGGCTCGGCGATGACGCCCTCGTTCTGGTACAGCGCCAGCATCGCCGTGCAGGTCGCGCCCTCGTCGATCTGCGTGATCAGGAACGCGCCCGGGCCCGCACTTTCGAACACCGGCGCAGTGAGCAGCGGCAACGAGGCATGCGAGACCACACTCGCTCCCAGCGACCGCAGCGCGGCGTACGGCACGTCTCCGATGCGGCGGACGGCAGCTCCGTCGACGAACGGATCGATGTCGGCGAGTGTCACCGGACCACCGGCGATCAGTGCGGCGGTCATCGACGCGGCTCCGGACGGCTCGACGCCGACCAGTGAGGTCTGCGGTGCTCGCTCACGCAGGTAGCTCGAGATGCCCGCGATGCATCCGCCGCCGCCGACCGGCATCACGACGACATCCGGCGCGCCGCCGAGCTGGTCGACGATCTCGGCGGCGATGGTGCCCTGGCCGGCCACGGTTCGGGGGTCGTCGAACGGCGGCACCATCGTGGCACCGGTACGAGCGACATCCTCGGCAGCCGCGGCAGCCGCCGCGTCGAACGTGTCGCCGATGACGATGAGATCGACGAATTCCCCTCCGTGCACCCGGATGCGGTCACGCTTCTGCTTGGGGGTGTTGGCCGGGACGTAGATCCTCCCCCGCACCTGCATCGTGCGGCACGCGAATGCGACGCCCTGTGCGTGGTTCCCGGCGCTCGCCGTCACCACGCCCACGGCGCGCTCGGCATCCGTCAGCTGATCCATCAGGTTGTATGCGCCGCGAATCTTGTACGACCGCACGATCTGCAGGTCCTCGCGCTTGAGGTAGACCTTTGCGCCCGTCTCCGCAGACAGCCGCTCGCACAACTGCAGGGGTGTCGCGGCCACCACCGAAGAAATTCGCACCGCAGCGGCATCGATGTCGGCAGCGGTGACGGCTACCGACGATGAGTGCTGGGAGGCGAGTTCAGGGGATGAAGACACCAGGACATGCTGCCACCAGCGTGGAACGGTTGCCCATCCGGGACCGTTCCACGACCGGTGCAGACACTCCTCAGGCGCGCGAGAGAACCAGAACCGGTATCTCGCGGTCGGTCTTCTTCTGGTACTCGGCGTAGTCGGGGTACGCGGCAACCGAGCGTTCCCACCACACGGCCTTCTCGTCGCCGGTCACTTCACGTGCGATGTAGTCGTGCTTCTCGGGACCGTCCTGTAGCTCGACCAGTGGCTCGGCCTTGACGTTGTGGTACCAGACGGGGTGTTTCGGCGCGCCGCCGAGGGAGGCGACGATGGCGTACTCGCCGTCGTGTTCGACCCTCATCAACGGCGACTTGCGAAGCTTGCCGCTCTTGTTGCCCTTCGTGGTCAGCAGCACGACCGGCATACCGTTCATCATCGTGCCTTCGGTTCCGCCGGAGTTCTCGTACAGCTCGGCCTGCTCGCGGGCCCAGTCGGATGAACTCGGTTCGTATTCTCCTGTCAATGGCATGGCGTTCAGTCAACACCCACCGACGTTGCGACGCCAGGAGATCGGCAACAATGCCAGGCCGGAGCCCAAGTTCGGTGGACCGAATCTTTTGTTGGGTATAGTCTGAACTTCGCGCAGCGGAGACCCGAATCTGCCGGTGGCACCAGAGGAGAACGCGATGACCTACACGAGCACCCAGGTGACCCGTCGACCCGCTCCTACCCTGCGCACCGCGGACGTGGCAGGCATCGCATGGCCGGTCTACAAGCTCGAAGCCCTCGCACTCGGACTTCTCGTGTTCGCCGCGACCCTCGTCATCGCCGGCTCGCTGCAGGCAGCCGTGCTGGCCGGCGCAGCGGTCGCCGTAGTCGCCTGGTGGACGCTGCGGCTGACCGAGTTGGGTTCGACCGGGCCGGCCTCAGCCCGTCAGGCAGCCCGGCCCCAGTAGCGCCTTCAGGTCGCCCATCAACGCCGAGGTCGGCGTCACCCTCAGGCTGTCGTCCAGCTTCATCGTGGTGATCTTGTCGCCGCTGACCAACCGCAGATGGACGTCCGAGGTCCCTGGGTGACTGATCAACACCCGCTTGAGCGCGCCGACCTTGTCGGCGGTGCACAGTCGCGTCGGTAGACTCACCGCGAGCGGCTTGTCGATACCGATGGCCGAAAGATCGGGCACCGCAAGGTCGTTCGCGATCAAGGAAACCCGGTCGTCACGCACCGAAACCCGACCCTTGACCAGCACCACCGAATCCTCGGTGACATCGGCACCGAACACCGAGTACGCCTGCGGGAAGAACAGCACCTCGATACCACCGGCCAGGTCCTCGAGCTGAGCCGACGCCCACGTCAGACCGTTCTTGTTGATCCGACGGTTCACCGAGGCCAGAATGCCGCCCACAGTCACCTGGGTGCCGTCCTTGATGTCACCCTCGAGGATGGTCGGGATGTTGCAGTCGGACTTCGCCGCCAACATGTGCTCGACGCCCAGGAGCGGGTGGCCCGAGACGTAGAGACCGAGCATCTCGCGCTCGAGGGCGAGCCGATGCTTGGATTCCCACTCCTCGTCCGGCACTCGGACGTTGAACACCGCGGAGATGGACTCGTCGGCGTCCTCCCCGCCGAACAGGTCGAACTGGCCGATCGCCTCGGCCTTCTTGGTACCCATCACCGCGTCGATCGCATCGGCGTGAATGAGCATCAGACCTTTGCGCGGATGATCGAGTGAGTCGAAAGCACCTGCCTTGATGAGAGATTCGGTGACCTTCTTGCTGCACGCGACCGCGTCGATCTTGCCTAGATAGTCGGAGAAGTCGGTGTACTTCGACTTCTCCGATCGCGCCCTGATGATCGACGCGACCACATTGGTACCGACGTTGCGGACAGCGCCGAGACCGAACCGGATGTCCTTGCCCACCGACGCGAAGTTGAGTTCGGACTCGTTGACGTCCGGCGGCAACACCGTGATCCCGAGCTTGCGGCAATCGGCCAGGTAGATCGCAGCCTTGTCCTTGTCGTCGCCGACACTGGTGAGCAGGCCGGCCATGTACTCGGCCGGGTAGTTGGCCTTGAGGTACGCCGTCCAGTACGACACCAGGCCGTAGCCCGCGGAGTGAGACTTGTTGAACGCGTAGCCCGCGAAGGGCAGCACGGTGTCCCACAGCGCCTTGATGGCCGCCTCGGAGAAGTCGTTGTCCAACATGCCCTGCCGGAACCCGGCGTACGCCTTCTCGAGCTCGGAGAGCTTCTTCTTACCCATGGCACGACGCAGCAGGTCAGCTTGGCCCAGGGTGTAGCCGGCCACCTTCTGCGCGAGCTGCATGATCTGCTCCTGGTAGACCACCAGGCCGTACGTCTCGCCGAGAATCACCTTGAGCGGCTCTTCGAGCTCCGGGTGAATCGGCTTGACCTCTTGCCTACCGTTCTTGCGGTCGGCGTAATCGTTGTGCGAGTTCATGCCCATCGGACCGGGCCGGTACAGCGCCAGGACGGCGACGATGTCCTCGAAACCGGTGGGCTGCATGCGCCGGAGCAGATCGCGCATGGCACTGCCGTCGAGCTGGAAGACGCCGAGAGTGTCTCCGCGAGAGAGCAAGTCGAAGGTCGCCGGGTCGTCGAGCGGGAGAGCGTCGAGGTCGATGTCGATGCCGCGGTTGGCCTTGATGTTGTCGATGGCATCACCGATGACGGTGAGGTTGCGCAGGCCCAGGAAGTCCATCTTGAGCAGGCCGATGGCCTCGCACGACGGGTAGTCCCAGCCGGTGATGATCGCGCCGTCCTGCGCGCGCTTCCACACCGGAATCGCGTCGGTGAGCGGCTCGGAGGACATGATGACCGCGCAGGCGTGCACGCCTGCGTTGCGAATCAGGCCCTCGAGTCCCTTGGCCGTCTTGTAGATGGTCGCGACGTCGGGGTTGGAGTCGATCAGCGCTCGAACCTCGACGGCTTCCTTGTAGCGCTCGTGCGACGGATCGGTGATGCCCGCCACGGAGATGTCCTTGGCCATGATGGGCGGCGGCAGCGCCTTGGTGATCTGATCGGCGATCCCGAAGCCGGGCTGGCCGAACTGCACTCGGGCCGAGTCCTTGATCGCGGCCTTGGTCTTGATGGTGCCGAACGTGATCACCTGGGCGACGCGATCGCTGCCCCACTTCTCGGTGGCGTAGCGGACCATCTCACCGCGGCGACGATCGTCGAAGTCGATATCGATATCGGGCATCGACACACGCTCGGGGTTGAGGAATCGCTCGAAGAGCAGGCCGTGCGGCAGTGGGTCGATGTTGGTGATGCCCATGGCGTACGCGACCAACGATCCGGCGGCGGAACCTCGGCCCGGCCCGACGCGGATGCCGACGGCTTTGGCGTGGTTGATCAGGTCGCCGACCACGAGGAAGTAGGCCGGGAAGCCCATCTCGAGGATGACCTTGATCTCGTACTCGGCGCGTGCCAGGTAGTCCTCGGCCGGGCCGTCGGGGAACCGACGCTCGAGTCCGGTCATGACCTCGTGGCGCAACCAGGTGCCCTGGGTGTGACCCTCGGGCACGGGGAAGATCGGCATGCGGTCGCGGTGCGCCCACACCTCGTCGTAGGGCTGTACTCGCTCGGCGATGAGCAGGGTGCTGTCGCAGGCACCGGGCACCTGGTCGTCCCAGAGCTCGCGCATCTCGGCGGCGGACTTGAGGTAGTAGCCGTCACCGTCGAACTTGAAGCGAGTGGGATCGCTGAGCGTCTTGCCGGTCTGGATGCACAGCAGCGCCTCGTGGTTCTCGGCGGCGTCCTTGGTGACGTAATGGCAGTCGTTGGTGGCCAACGGCGGGATCGAGAGCTTCTTGCCGATGTCGAGCAGGCCTTCCCGGACGCGTCGCTCGATGGACAGGCCGTGATCCATCAATTCGAGAAAGAAGTTCTCCGGACCCCAGATCTCGCGCCATTTGGCAGCGGCCTCGAGCGCCTCACGATCCTGGCCGAGTCGCAACCGAGTCTGCACCTCACCCGACGGGCAGCCGGTGGTGGCGATGATGCCCTCCGCGTGCTGGGCGATGATCTCCTCGTCCATCCGGGCCCACTTGCCCAGCTGACCCTCGATGGAGGCGAGCGAGGACAGCTTGAACAGGTTGCGGACTCCGGTGGCGTTCTCGGCGACCATCGTCATGTGCGTGTACGCACCGCTACCGGAGACGTCGTCGGACTTCTGGCTGCGGTCGCCCCACAGCACACGCTTCTTGTTGAATCGGGACTCGGGCGCGATGTAGGCCTCGATGCCGATGATCGGCTTGATCCCGGCCTTATTTGCCTCGTTGTAGAACTCGCTGGCCCCGTACATGTTGCCGTGGTCGGTCATGCCGACTGCCGTCATCTCCAACCGTGCTGCCTCGGCGAACATCGCGCCGATCTTGGCGGCACCGTCGAGCATCGAATATTCGGTGTGGTTGTGCAGATGAACGAACGAATCGGCCACGAAGGTTCTCTCCTGAAGGTCGTGCGTCGGCGTGAATACGCGCCGCGAACGTACTCACTGTAAGCGGTCGAACCGACAGAATTTTCACGCTGCCGGTGTGTCCTGGGAGGACGTGACAGGTGTGACGGATGCGACGAGAAATCGCCTCATCGGGTCGGCACGGGACCGTCGTCCGGGAGCGGACCGACGACGTCGACGTGCTCCGGCAGGAGCGGCTCGACTGCGAACTTGCCGGACACCGCATCCGGCGGAAGCGCCTGCACCGCTCGCACATCGGCGCGGCCGGCCAGCTCGCTCAACTCGGCTGGGGTCGCGCGCACCACCAACGTCACCACACACGCACACCCGTCGAGCAGACGTTGCTGCGAGACTGCGGCGATCTGCGCCTGCCGGTCCCCCGCCCCGAACGATTCGGTCGCCAGGCTCGCTGCCCGCGCGGTCGAATTCAGTACCGAGCGTTCGCTGCCCGGCACGCCGACGGTCAGTATCGGGGTCTGCACACGATCGAGCGGAACACGCACGAGCACCTGCGAGATACGAATCCCGTCGGCGACGGCATAGGCCTGTTGGGCGGTGAGTTCGCGATCGAACGACACCGATCCCCACCGAGGTTCGGTGTTGTCGCTGCGCAGGCTCGCCTCGGCGCGGGCCAGGTAGTCGACCACCTGCTCGCCGCTGTCCGGGCCGAGCCGGTCGGTGCCCACGCCCAGCTGTCGTACCGGGTTGAGGTGCCCGATCACCGCGAGCGCCACGAACACGAGTGCCGCGGCAACGACACCGCCCAGCACTCCCCTGGTGCGCATCACGCCTTCCGAAGCACCTCGAGTGCGTGCTCGAGGTCGGCCGGATACTTGCTCTCGATCTCCACCCAGCGGCCGTCGGACGGATGCGCGAAGCCGAGCGACCGCGCATGCAGCCACTGCCGCTCCAGGCCCAACCGTTCGGCCAGCCGCGGATCGGCACCGTAGGTCAGATCGCCGCAGCACGGATGACGCAGAGCCGAGAAGTGCACCCGAATCTGGTGCGTGCGACCGGTTTCCAAGTGCACGTCCAGCAGGCTCGCGGCCTGGAACGCCTCGACCGTGTCGTAGTGGGTGACGCTGGGCTTGCCGTCGGCACGGACGGCGAACTTCCAGTCGTTGCTGCCGTGTCGACCGATCGGGGCATCGATCGTTCCACTGCTCGGATCCGGATGCCCCTGCACCAGTGCGTGGTAGCGCTTGTCGATCGTGCGCGCCTTGAACGCCCGCTTGAGCACGGTGTACGCCCGCTCGGACGTGGCGACCACCATGACCCCGGACGTGCCGACGTCGAGGCGGTGCACGATGCCCTGACGCTCGTGCGCACCGGAGGTCGAAATTCGGAAACCGGCGGCCGCGAGACCGCCGATGACGGTGGGTCCGGTCCAGCCGACGCTGGCATGCGCGGCGACCCCGACGGGCTTGTCCACGGCCACGATGTCGTCGTCGGCGTAGAGGATGTCCATCCCCTCGACCGGCTCCGCCTCGATCGTCAACTCACGGGCCGGCTCGGGCAGCGTCACTTCGAGCCACGACCCAGCGGCCAACCGATCGGACTTGCCGACGGCACCGGCATCGACCAGAACCGAGCCCTCCTCGGCCAGCGCCGCGGCGACGGTACGCGAGAGCCCGAGCAACCGAGCGAGACCGGCGTCCACCCTCATTCCGTCCAGACCGTCGGGCACCGGCATCGAGCGCGATTCCCTCACTTGTCGGCCTCGGCTGCGGCATCGGAGTTCGCCTTGGTCACCCGTTCACCGTTCGGCTCGAACCCGAACAGGCTCAGGACGACGAGGAGGATCGCACCACAGACGATGGACGAATCGGCAACGTTGAACACCGGCCACCAGCCCACCGACACGAAGTCGACGACGTGTCCCTGGAACGGACCCGGGGCACGGAAGAATCGGTCGATCAGGTTGCCGAGCGCGCCGCCGAGAACCAGACCCAATCCCAGTGCCCACCACGGCGATCGCAGCGTCCGACCGATCTTGATCACTCCGATGACGACCGCCACTGCCACGACCGTGAGCAACCAGGTCATGCCGGTGGCCATCGAGAACGCCGCACCGGGATTACGCACCAGCCGCAACGTCACGACGTCTCCGACGATCGAAATCGGGTTGCCGGGCTTGACGTAGTGCACCACCACGATCTTGGTCACGAGGTCGAACAGCAGAATCACGGCCGCGATCGCGACCAGCAACCGCGTCTTGAGCGGCTTCGGAACTCGACTCGCGGCGCTGTCGGTATCGGTCACCTGCGAGTCCGCGGTCTCGTTCGGTGCCGGAACACTACTCGTCTCGGCTGGCGGATCGTCGGCGCGGTCTTCACTCACCTGTCCATCATGGCGTATGGACGGCGGCGGGTCCTCATCCGTGCCGCGCACCACCGGTCGCCACGGGCGGTGTCAGTAGCCTGGTGGCCGTGAAGTCGACCGATCGTTTCCGCACCGTCCGCTCCGGCACCGTCCGCTCCGGTTTCCTCGCTGCCTGCTGTGCACTGGTTCTCGTCGCCGGATGTTCGAGCGCCGACACCGACACCGATCCCGCTCCCGAGCAGGCGGCGTCCTCGAACGAGGTGACGATCGCCGTGACGCCGACGACCACCACCGTGGTCGACCCCGGCACCGAGCCGCGACGCGTACTGGCCTTCGAAACCTCCGACGCGAACGAGCAGAACGTGGACCTCACCACCACCTCCACCGTCTCGCAGCAGATCAGCGACGGGGCTCCACAGGACTTCTCCAGCCCCGAACTGACCGTGCCCCTGTCCGCATCGACGTCCGATACCGTCCCGGACGACGACGCCTCGACCGGCGCTACCCGGTCCGTCGAGCTGACCATCGGAGCTGCGACGTCGCCCGACGAGGGCCTGACCGACGCACTCTCCGCATCCGAGGGCTCGTCGGCACGGCTGGCGACCACCGACTCGGGAGCGATCACCGCACTGCACATCACCCCCGCCGACGCCGCGCTCGACACCGCCCGCGCGGCGATCGAACGCTCGTTGAACGCCGCGGTGTACCGCTCCGTCGACTTCCCCGAAGCAGAGGTGGGAGTGGGCGCGACATGGACCGTCGATCAACAGGTACTGAGCGGCATCACGTTGAACCAGCGCACCACGGTCACGCTGCGCGCACTCGACGGTGACCGAGCGACCCTGGACGTCGCGATCACCCAGACGCCCGAATCGACCACCTGGAACCTGCCCGACGACGCAGGGACGCTCAATATCGAGACGTACACGTTCACCGGCTCGGGAACGCTCGAGATCGATCTGACCCGACCACTTCCCGTCGGCGGATCGATCACCGCAGGTGGCGAGCAGATGTACACCGACCCCGAAAGCACAACCGTGCTGCGTCAGACCGTCGGAGATTCGATCACCTGGGCCGCCCGATGACCGGGCGGACCGCGACGCAGCTGCTGGCGGCGCTGTCTGTCCTCGGCGTCGCCGCGTCCGGGTGCAGCGCAGACGAGCCGGCCCCGACCCCTGCACCCGCGCCCAGCTCCGTCCCCGCACCCGATCCCTTGCTCGGTGCCCCCATCACCGACTCCGGCGTCCTCGCCGCAGCGATGTTGGGTCTCGGCGACCTCCCGGACGGCTTCTCCTCGATTCCCGACCCCGTTCAGGATCTCGGTCTCGATCCGGCTCCCGAGTACGACTCCCCCGACGAGTCCGGTACCGATCCTGCCGAGTGCGCTGCGGTACTGGCACCGATCTCGGAGCAGCGGGGCGGTGCGGCGTCGAACGCAGTCGTCCGCTTCTCGGGACCGAACTTCTCCTCGATCGACGAGGACGCGGCGAGTTACCCCGATACGGGCACGGCCGAGGCCTTCACGGCGATCCAGCAGGCGTGGGTGGGGTGCACGACGTTCAGCGGCACGGATGCGGACGGGGTGAGCGTCGACTACGCGTTGGCGGGCCGGGAGCAGTCGACGGTCGGTGACGCGTCGGCCTCGGTACGCCTGACCACCAGCAGTGAAGGGTTCACCTTGGTCTCCGATGTGGTGGTGGCCGTGGTCGACTCGACCGTCGTCCAGATCGTCGTCTCGGATCAGGCCGGCCTGGAACCGGAGACCGTCACCGCTGTCGCCGAGGCTGCCGTCGAACGCATTCGATCGGTGACACCGAGCATGTGAATCGAGCCGGGCCCACGAAAAACTGCCGGTGACACGTCCCCGAGGGGACATGTCACCGGCAGTGTTCTTGTCGGTCAGAGACGATCGGCAGGACTCAGGGTGCGGGGCACGCCGGGCTGGTCAGCTGCGCGAGCGAGACGATGCCGCACGCGTTGTCCTTGGAGAGCTTCCAGACGCCGTCCTCGGGGACGAACTGGAAGGTGCCGGGGTTGGCCTGGCCGTTGAGCGTGATCGTGATGCCCGCGTTGAGGACGCCGGTGCCGAGATCGTCGATGCTGGTGATCTCGATCTGCGCGTTGTTGGCGACGGCAGCGGCGGCGACCTGGTTGATCAGTTCGGGATCCTCGGATGCACCCTGGATCAGGGCGGCCTTCTCCTCGACCGGAACGTTGGGGTCGAGCCCGCGTACGAGCTGAGCGTTGAGGTCCTCCACGGTCGGCACCGGCGGGTACGCACCGGCGTCCTCAACGCGGGCATCACGATCACGCTCAACGGCCAGGCCAACCCCGGCACCTTCCAGTTCGTCCCCGAGGACGGCGTCTGGAAGCTCTCCAAGGACAACGCGTGCGGCATCGTCTCGCTCGCGCAGCTGACCAGCCCGGCGTGCCCCGCACTCTGAGTCACGTCTCGATCGTTCTGTGACTCGTCGGTCGTCTGGAATGGGGTCGTCTCGGACCTGGTCCACTATGTCAGCTCGACACGCCCGAGTCACAACGCGATCGGCATACCTGTGAAACCTCACAGAGTTTCCTCAGCGACGCCACAGCTCACTTCAGGCTGTCGAGAACGTCGGCAACGACCAGGTTGTCGTCCGATTCGGCGAAGGTGCGCGCGATTCCCGGCCCGCTGGTTCGCGTCTCGAATCGCACGGTCACCACCGAGTGACCGGCCCCCTGCACCCAGCCGTGACCGAAGTCGGGATGCCGGACGTCCATGCCCGGTTGCCACCGCGGACCGTCCGGGACGACGACATCCGCGGCGGCCTCGATCGGTGCGGGCGACTCCTCGGTCGCATCCGCGGCAGGCTCGTACTCCAGCTCGGGAAACAGCGAACCCTGTCGCACGGCCGACAGCCCGGCCAGCCCGACGCCGACGAGCCTGATCGGACCGACGTCGACCGGATCGACGGCAAGTCGCTGCGCCGTGGCCACGATGGTCTGCTTGTCCACCGTCGCGTACGGCAACGTTGCCGATCGGGTGATGATGCTCATGTCGGACTTGCGCAGTTTCAGTACCACCGTCCTGGCACCCCGACCGTCCTTCAGCAACCGGCGATGCGTCGAATCGACGATGGACTCGATGGCCGGGCGGAGCTGAGCGAGAGAGATCAGGTCCTGTGCGAACGTCGTCTCGGCGCTGACCTGTTTGGCCTCGGCCCGCTCGGCCACGACGCGATTGTCGATTCCGCGTGCGAGCTGATGCAGGCTCGGCCCCATCGTGGCCCCGAGAATCGACGCCACCTCGGACTCCGGGGTGGCCACGAACTTGCCGATGGTGTCGATCCCCAAGCGTCGCAAGCGCTCTCCGGCCACCGGTCCGATCCCCCACAATTTCCGAACCGGCAGAGCCGCCATCAACTCGGCCTGGATTCCCGGAGCGACGACGGTGATGCCGTCGGGTTTGGCCAGTCCCGACGCGATCTTGGCAATCTGCTTTCCGGATCCGGCACCGATCGAGGCGACCAGTCCGGTCTCGGCGAGTATCAGTGCGCGCAGGCCCGCGCAGAACTGCTCGACCTCGTGAACCGTCGCACCGGCGAGTTCGAGCGGCTCACCGAACGCCTCGTCGATCGAGAGTTGTTCGAGAACGGGCATGGGTCCGCGTAGTGCCTCGAAAGCGCGTCGGCTGAGCTCGGAGTAGAGAACGAACCGCGGTGGCAACACCACGGCCCCGGCTCCGACGAGTCGGCGAGCCTGATGCATCGGCATGGCCGAACGCGCCCCGAAGGCACGCGCCTGGTAGCTGCAACCGGCCACCACTCCCCGCCCACCCGCGCCGCCGACGAGGACCGGGCGGCCCCGCAACGTGGGGCGAGTGAGCTGTTCGGCGGATGCGAAGAACGCGTCCATGTCCAGGTGCAGCACCCATCGGCGACTCCGCAGAGTGTCGTCGGCGATGTTCGACATGGTCAGCCGAGATCGACGGTGAAGCCGAGCGCCTGCGCCGCACGGTCGGGTATCGGACCCGACCACGGCTCGGTGGGCACGACGACCGATCCGTCGACGTCGATCATGACGACTTGGTGATCGCTGCCCGCACTCCCTCACCGAGATCGCTGCCGTCGTCCCCGACGCGTCCGTCGACGAGCGAGAGTGCGAGCACCTCACCGGCGATGAGATCGCGGTGCGTGTCGAGCCACGCCTGCCGATGTTCGGGGACCTCGATGACGATGTCGATGCGGTCCGAGACGTCGAAGCCGTGATTGCGACGCGCATCCTGCAGTTCACGGATGCGGTCCTTGGCCCAGCCCTCCGCTTCGAGCTCCTCGGTGACGGCGGAATCGAGCACGACCAGTCCGGCGTTTCCGGGCAACGGTGCCGTCGATTCGGGCTCGGCGGCAACGAGCCTGCGGGTGAATTCCTCCGGCAGCAGAGCAATTCCTGCTGCGCTCACCACACCGTCCGCGTCCTCGGACCAATCGCCTGCCTTCACGGCCTTGATGACGGTCTGGACGTCCTTGCCGATCCGCGGGCCCGCAGCACGCGCATTGACGACGAGCTCGAACTTTCCGTGTACCGCAACGTCTTCGGTGAGATCGACCTTCTTGACGTTGACCTCGTCGGCGATGATGTCGACGAACGGACGCAGCCGCTCCGCATCGGCGGCCGCGACGGTCACCTCGGGCAGCGGCAACCGCACGCGCAGGTTCTGTGCCTTGCGCAGACCCAGAACCGTCGAGCACACGGTGCGGACCTCGTCCATGCTCTCGACGAGTTCGGGATCCGACGGCAGTTCGTCGGCCTCGGGCCAGTCGGTCAGGTGCACCGAGCGGCCACCGGTCAAGCCCCGCCACACCACTTCGCTGATCAGGGGCAGCAGCGGGGCGGCGATGCGCGTGAGCACCTCGAGCACGGTGTGCAGGGTGTCGATCGCGTCGGCGTCCTCGCTCCAGAACCGCGAACGCGACCGTCGCACATACCAATTGGTCAACGCATCGCAGAACGTGCGCAGCTCGTCGCAGGCACCGGCGATGTCGTTGCCCTCGAGCGCATCGGTGATCGCGTCGCGGGTGGCCGACAGCTTGGCCAGAACGTAACGATCGAGCACGTGCGGCGAATCGGTTCGCCACTGCCCGGGCTTCGAGGCGTAGAGCTGAAGGAAGCTCCACGCATTCCAGATCGGCAGTAACGCCTGGCGGACGCCCTCGCGGATGCCTTGCTCGGTGACGATGAGGTTGCCGCCGCGCAGGATCGGTGAGGACATCAGGAACCACCGCATGGCGTCGGAGCCGTCGCGGTCGAAGACCTCCTTGACGTCCGGGTAGTTGCCCTTGGACTTGCTCATCTTCAGGCCGTCGTCACCGAGCACGATGCCGTGTGCAGCAACAGTTTTGAACGCCGGTCGATCGAAGAGGGCCGTGGCCAGCACATGCAACGTGTAGAACCAGCCGCGTGTCTGCCCGTTGTACTCGACGATGAAATCGCCCGGGTTGTGCGTGGAGAACCACTCCTCGTTCTCGAACGGGAAGTGCACCTGCGCATACGGCATCGAGCCGGACTCGAACCAGCAGTCCAACACCTCGGGAACGCGGCGCATCGTGGACTCACCCGTCGGGTCGTCCGGGTTGGGACGCGTCAGATCGTCGATGTAGGGCCGGTGCAGATCGGTCGGCCGCACACCGAAGTCATGCTCGAGCTCGTCCAGGCTGCCGTACACATCCAGCCGTGGGTACGCCGGGTCGTCGGAAGTCCACGCCGGAATCGGACTGCCCCAGTACCGGTTTCGGCTGATGTTCCAGTCGCGTGCACCTTCGAGCCACTTGCCGAACTGGCCGTCCTTGATGTGCTCGGGAACCCAGGTGATCTCCTGGTTCAGCTCGACCATCCGATCACGGAACTTGGTGACTGCGACGAACCACGACGGCACCGCCATGTAGATCAGTGGCTGACCACTGCGCCAGCTGTGTGGGTACGAGTGCTCGATGGTCTCGTGCCGCAGCAACCGACCCGACGCCTTGAGGTCCTTGATGATCACCGGATTGGCGTCGAACACCATCAGGCCCTCGTACGGCGGCACCAGCGAGGTGAACTTGCCGCCTGCGTCGAGCGGTTGCACCACCTCGATGCCGTTCGCGGTGGCGACGTCCATGTCCTCCTCGCCGAAAGCCGGTGCGAGGTGGACGATTCCGGTGCCCGAATCGGTGGTGACGTAGTCGGCCTGCAGCACGCGGTGCGAGTTCTCGTGGCCGAGGAAGAAATCGTACGGCGGTGCGTACGCAAGTCCGACCAACTCGGTACCGGTGTGCTCCGAGAGCACCTCCGGCTCCTCCCCCAGTTCCTTCGCGTAGTGCGAAAGACGCGCAGCGGCAAGCACGTAACGCTCACCGTCGGTGCCTCGCACCTGCACGTACTGCACCTCGGGATGCACCGCGATCGCCAGGTTCGACGGCAGGGTCCACGGCGTGGTGGTCCAGATCAACGCGTTCGCGCCGTCCAGGTCCGAGCCGGGAGCCGTCAACGGCATCGTGACGGTGACCGCAGGATCCTGACGCATCTTGTACGCGTCGTCGAGGCGGGTCTCCTGGTTGGACAGGGGTGTCTGCTCGTACCAGCTGTACGGCAGAACTCGGTAGCCCTGGTAGATCAGGCCCTTGTCGTGCAGCGTCTTGAACGCCCACATGACGGACTCCATGAAGTCGACGTCGAGGGTCTTGTAGTCGTTGTCGAAGTCGACCCACCTCGCCTGCCGGGTGACGTAGTCCCGCCACTCGTCGGTGTACTGCAGTACCGACTGCTTGCAGTAGGCGTTGAACTTCGCCAGGCCCATCTCGTCGATCTCGGACTTGTCCTTGATACCGAGCTGCTTCTCCGCTTCCAACTCTGCGGGCAGACCGTGGCAGTCCCAGCCGAAGCGGCGCTCGACCTTCTTGCCCCGCATCGTCTGGAATCGCGGGACGAGGTCCTTGACGTAGCCGGTGAGGAGGTGGCCGTAGTGCGGCAGACCGTTCGCGAAGGGAGGGCCGTCGTAGAAGACGAATTCCTCGGCACCCGCTCGATTGTCGATGCTGGCTCGGAAGGTGCCGTCCTCGGCCCACTCGTGCAGCACGATGCGTTCGAGATCGGGGAACGGGACACTGCCCGATCGGCCCTCGGCCAGATCGACCAGCGGGTAGGACGCATTCTTCGGACGTGCGCTCGCATCTGCCATATCTGTCTCCTCCGTGCCGGACGCGTACTGGACGCGACACCTGTTGGCACGGGGACGACATTCGACGATCGGGACGTCGGATACCGCGGTACCACCCCGCTTGCTCGGCTCCGACGACACTGTCGCCGGAGCAAGCCTCTCCACGTGAGCTGTGACGGGCTCACCCGTTCGGTTCTACTGGACGTCGATTCGAGGTGGTTGCCCATCGAACCGAGTCGTTCTTCCGAAAGCTCCCCGGTGATAGCCGGATCGACGCCTGAAACAACTGGGGAAATCAGCACATATTACTTGTCGGGTTCCGGCGGTGGTCGTTTGCCCGTCAGTGCACCGACAAGTAGCAGAACTGCTCCCACGATACACACGACGATGCAGGCCCACGCCCACACGACCGACCCCGTCATCAACGCAAGAATTAGAAAGCCGAAGCCGATAGCCGCTGCGCCGAGAGTCAGGACCAGCACGTGATTCCTCGCTCACCGTTCGACGCGACGTCAGGATGCGATGCTGCCGTGTTCGGCAGCATCGACACGAACTCCTGCGTCAGTTGCCCTTGGCGTACGACTGGCTGTACCCCGACGACTGGCTGTCCTGGTTGAAGTTGTCCTGCCCGTTGTCCACCGGCAGCGCCGAGGAACGGTTCTCGAGCTCTTCGAGCTGCGATTCCAGGTAGGACTTGAGCCGCACGCGGTACTCGCGCTCGAACGTCTTGAGCTGCTCGATGCGACCTTCGAGGACCGAACGCTGCTGGTTGATCGTCGCCATGATCTCGGTGTGCTTGCGCTCGGCATCGGCCTGCAGTGCGTCGGCCTTCTCCTTGGCCTGACGCAGCTGGGTCTCGGAGCGCGTCTGTGCGTCGGACAGCAGCGACTCGGACTTCTGCCGAGCCTCGGACATCATCGACTCCGAACGCGTGCGGGCATCCGAGACCAAACGCTCGGCGTTGGTGCGCGCGTTGCCGAGCAGCTGCTCGGACTCCGACTTGGCATCACCGGTGAGACGATCGGCCATCTCCTGAGCGAGGCCCAGAATCTTGGCGGCCTGCATGTTGGAGTCGCCGCTCTGCTGCGGGGCCGCCGCAACGGGTGCGACCGGAGCGGGCTGGGCCGCGACGGGCGGTGGCTTGGGGGGATCCACCGGGCGCTGTGGCTCGGCCTTCGGTGCCGCGACCTGAGCCGCCTGCGGGCTCTGCCGCGAAGCGTTCTTGGCGTCCGCAAGCTCCTGGTCGAGCTCACCGACCCGCTGGCGGAGGTCGGCGTTCTCTTCGATCAGTCGCGACAACTCTTGCTCGACGAGGTCGAGAAAAGCGTCGACCTCGTCTTCGTTGTAACCACGCTTACCGATGGGCGGCTTGCTGAACGCGACATTGTGCACATCAGCTGGAGTCAGCGGCATGGAAGGATCCCTTCACGCGTCTTGGGGCGGTAGAGCAAGCATTCAGTTATATGCCATTCCGCGCGAGTGCAGAACAATCAAACTGTAACTGGCGTCCATTCTGTCACACAGGACACGCAGCATGCGCTGGGTCCCGCGTTCTAACATTTCGTCTGCGATCTCAGGCCGCGAGACCGCTGGTCACATTCCACGCGATGAAGACGACGAACAGCAGGACCATGATGGACAGGTCCAGTCGCACTCCGCCGAGGTTGAGCGGCGGAATTATCCTGCGGAGGAACTTCACCGGCGGGTCGGTGACCGTGAAGATCGCCTCGAGCACGATGACGACCAACCCGGTCGGTTGCCAATCTCTCGCGAAAGTTCTGATGAACTCGACGATGATTCGACCGATGAGAAGGAGCCAAAAAAGAAACAATACGATGTTGATCACCGTGAACACGATCACGGCTATACTCTGCCTGAATTCGACGGGCTGAGCAAAGCGCGCTGGTCACAGCCCTGCACTACCGCCCCGAACAGCGAATCTCTCACTGCTGACTGTAGAAGCCGGTCTCGGCGATCCGCCTGCGCTCCTGCGGCGAGACGTCGACGTCGGCCGGCGAGAGCAGGAATACCTTGGTCGCCACCTTGTCGAAGGAACCGCGCAGCGCGAAGGCGAGCCCGGCCGCGAAATCGACCAGGCGCTTGGCGTCGGCGTTGCTCATCTCGACCAGGTCCATGATGACCGGAGTGCCGTCGCGGAAACGCTCACCAATGGTGCGCGCCTCGCTGTAGTCACGCGGTCGCAGCGTGGTGATCTTCGAGAGCGGGCCGCCGTCGTCCGCGATAGGGCTGCGTCGCGTCTCCGCACGCACGTCCATCCGAGTGTCCATGGCCAACGCTCCCCTGGTTGCTGCACCTCGCGTGGTCGGTGCCGCGCCACGTCCTCGTCCGCCGATCGGGGCCAGCGTCGCCGGACGCGGGGCCTCGTAGTCGTCGTAGTCGTCCTCGACCTGCGCGTGCCGAGATCCACCGAACGACGGCTTCACGAATTCACGCTCATCCATGTCGTCGTAGGTGTCACGACCACCACGGGAACTGCGTCGCGTGTCCGGATCGTCGAGGTAGTCGTCCTCGTAGTCGGCGAGCGGAACCATGCCGAAGTACGCCTTGAACTTGTGCAGGGTGCTCATCGTTCTGCCTTCCGTGGCGGTGTGTCTACTGTCCATCTCCAGGTTCGCAAGTGTCTGTTGTGACTGATGTGATCCATGGACTGTTATTGCGAGGTTATCGGCCGCGCGCCGAGTATTGCGGTACCGACACGCACGCACGTCGATCCGTGCCGCACAGCAGCTTCCAGGTCTCCGGTCATGCCTGCGGACAGCTCGAGCGCTTCGGGATGATCGGCCGTCAGCCGACGGTGCAGGCTCTCGAGATCGGCGAATGCGGCGTCCGGATCGGCACCGAGCGGTGGCACCGCCATCAACCCCGCCAAACGCAACCCGGACGCGTTCGACACCGCGTCGGCAAGCTCGTGGAGTTCGTCGCGTTCGACGCCGCCGCGGTGCACATCCCCGTCGAGACTGACCTGAACGATCACGTCGAGTTCGGTCCGACGCACACCCTCGTCCAATGCCGCCGTCGTCGCCTTGGACAGTGCGGCCACCAACCGCGCACTGTCGACGGAATGAATGGCGTGCGCCCACGCGGCAACCGACTTCGCCTTGTTTCGCTGCAGGTGTCCGATCATGTGCCAGCGAGGCGGATCGCCGACGAAATCTTCGGCCGTCTCGGCGACCTTGGGCGACGCGTCCTGCTCTCGGGACTCGCCGAAGTCGCGGCACCCCAGTTCGTAGAGAACCCGCACGTCCGAGGCGGGGAAGAACTTGGTCACCGGCAGCAGAGCCACGTCGGCGGGCGACCGGCCCGCATCGACACAGGCGCGGTGCAACCGCTCGCGCACCGACGTCAACGCCGTCTCGATCTCCTGCGCCCGGTCGGTGCCCGACGCGCTGCCGGTGGGTTCGCTCATGACAACCTCTTCTGCCGGTTCACCGGTCTGCCGTTTCGGCCCGATCACCGGGGGATGTGCTGTCCATCCAGACGACACTGGCGATTCGGCCGGTCGATCCTTCACGACGGTGACTGAACAAGGCCCGGTCCTCGATGGTGCACCGCGGATCCTGAGCGACACCGGACACTCCCGCGGCGAGCAGCTGAGCGCGGATACCGGCGGGAATGTCCAGCCCCGGCGTGTTGCGGACCGTGGTCGTCGCGCTGCCGGGGAGATGCTTGTCGACGTCCGCTCGCATGGAGGCGGGCACCTCGTACTGTCGGCCGCTCGCCGCCGGACCGAGAAATGCGCCGATCCGCGCCGGAACCGCCCCGAGCTCGACCATGGCGGCCAACACCCGGGGAACGATGCCGATGCGGGCACCGACCCGTCCTGCATGCACCGCTGCGATCACGCCTGCCTCCTCGTCGGAGAGCAGGACCGGCACGCAATCGGCAGTCAACACCACCAGACCGAGATCACGTTGCGTCGTCACCAACGCATCGGTCATCGGCACCGGCTCGGACACCGGACCGTCCACCACGGTGACGGTGCGTCCGTGGACCTGCTCCATGAACACGAGCCGTTCGAGTCCCATACCCAGTCGATCGCCGAGGCGTCGACGGTTGGCTTCCACCGAAGCGGGGTCGTCACCTACGTGATCGCCCAGATTGAACGTGTCGAACGGCGGTGCCGAGACGCCGCCCGCCCGCGTCGTCGAGACGCGTCGGACACGAAACGGACCGGCGGAAGCGGTGTCACTCACCGCCGCATGAAGGACGGCACATCGACTTCGTCTTCGCCCTCGTCCTCGGCGATCGGAACGCGACGGCCGGAACCGACGGACTCGCGGCCCTGTCCGGACGAGTCCCGGCCCTGGCCGGACGAGTCGCGACCGTAACCGGCTGCGGATTCGCGGCTCGACGATTCGCGGTTGGACGAGCTCGACGAGTTCAGCGGCGGCAGACTGCTACCACTCGGTGCGCCGACCGGGTCGCGGAACACAGCACCGTCGGAACTGTCGGTCGATTTGGAGGACACCTCGCCCGAGCGAGCCGATCCGATCGGGCCGCGGGTGGAGGTGGCAGCTTCGACCGGACGCCGCGTCGGGGTTCCGCCGTCGAAGCCTGCGGCGATGACGGTCACGCGGACCTCGTCGCCGAGCGAGTCGTCGATGACGGTGCCGAAGATGATGTTGGCGTCGATGTGTGCAGCTTCCTGCACCAGCGAGGCGGCCTCGTTGATCTCGAACAGACCGAGGTCGGATCCACCGGCGATGGAGAGCAGCACTCCGCGTGCACCTTCCATCGAGGCTTCGAGCAGCGGCGAGTTGATCGCCGATTCGGCCGCCTTGATCGCGCGACCCTCACCACGTGAGGATCCGATACCCATCAGTGCACTGCCTGCGCCGGACATGACGCCCTTGACGTCGGCGAAGTCGACGTTGATCAGTCCGGGAGTGGTGATCAGGTCGGTGATGCCCTGGACACCGTTGAGCAGTACCTCGTCGGCGCTGCGGAACGCGTCCATGAGGCTGACGGCCGCATCGCCGAGCTGGAGCAGTCGATCGTTCGGGATGACGATGAGCGTGTCGCAGGACTCGCGGAGCTGCTGGATGCCGGTGTCGGCCTGTCCACCGCGCCGCTTGCCCTCGAAGGAGAACGGCCGGGTGACGACACCGACGGTCAGTGCGCCGAGCTTGCGAGCGATGTTGGCGACGACAGGAGCGCCACCGGTACCGGTGCCGCCGCCCTCGCCTGCGGTGACGAACACCATGTCGGCACCCTTGAGCACCTCTTCGATCTCGTCCTTGTGATCGTCTGCTGCGCGGCGGCCGACCTCGGGATCGGCACCTGCGCCGAGTCCGCGGGTCAGTTCGCGGCCGACGTCGAGCTTGACGTCTGCGTCACTCATCAGCAAGGCCTGAGCGTCGGTGTTGACCGCGATGAACTCGACTCCCTTGAGTCCCTGTTCGATCATGCGGTTGACCGCGTTCACGCCGCCGCCGCCGATGCCGACGACCTTGATTACGGCGAGGTAGTTGTGCGGGGGCGTCATGGGCTCTCGCCTTCCGTGGATTGTTGCCTGAAATGTGGAAAACCCTCAACCTAAACCACAGGCTTAGAGTTATGTCAAGTACTGAACTGGTCGAAACGCTATTCATCGCCGACGACTATCGCCATTAGGCGCGCCGACGCCACGCGAGAAATTCCGGTCCGCGCGTCGAAACTATTTGGTGGTGGGCAGATCCGGACTCGACACGTCGAAGATCTGACCGGGTTGGGACAGCAATGCGATCGCGACCGCGCCCTTGCGCTCGGAGTCGTCCTTGCTGCCCCACACGACGGTGCGCCCGTCGAGCAGCAGAATCGAGATGTCGGACAGCGTGCTCGCCCGCAGCTCGGCGGCCTGATCGCGCAGCAGCGGTGGCAACGTATCGAGAACCGCCAGTGCATCTTTCGTCACCGGATCACCGAACACCGGATTGTCGGTCACCAGACGTACTACCCCTGGCGGTGGCGGCGCGATCGCGAAATCGACGCCGGCGGAGTCCAGGAGATGGGTGCCGTCCGGAGAATCGAAGAACGCCACCGGAACTCGCTCCTCGACCGTCACCTGCACGGTGGACGGATACTGGCGTTGCACGCGGACCGTCGCCAGCGCCGGGATCGTTGCCACCCGCTGCGCCGCCCCCGCCGTGTCCACCCGAACCAGCGGAAGGCCGACGGGTACGTCCAGCCGATCGAGGATCTCCTGCTCGGACACCGACGATGCCCCCGCGACCGCGATGGTGCGAACGGACAACAGCGGCGTGAAGTACACCAGCGCAGCCGATCCCACCACGACGACCACCACGGCGAGCGCAATCAGCGCGGCTTTGCGACGCGACCGCTTCACTCGGGCGCGCTCTTCTTCCCGTGCCTGAGCGCGGGCTTGCTTGTCGGTGACCGCGGACGGCGAATCACCCTCTCGTGCAGCTGTTCCCGACCTCGAAGAACGGACTCGATCGGAGCGGCGGGTCACGTCGACGGCCGATCCTTCGGTACTCCGCGGCCGGTCGCAGCACCGAAATCGGTCTTCGAGCGAAGCGCATCGAGAATCGGCCCGCCGAGCATCGTCACGTCGCCGGCTCCCATGGTGATGACGACATCGCCGGGCACACTCAGGTGGGCGACCTGCTTGGCCACCAACGACAGATCCGGCTGATAGTTCACCGGCTTGGTCACCGAAGCGGCAACCAGCGCCCCCGTCACACCGGGCAACGGCTCCTCTCGCGCGCCGTAGACGTCGAGCACGACGATCTCGTCGGCCAACGACAACGCGGCACCGAACTCCTCGGCGAACGTCGCAGTCCGCGAGTACAGGTGCGGCTGAAACACCACCACCACCCGTCCCTGCTCGCCACCCGAACGATCCTGGCCTGCTACGAGGGCCTGCGCGGCCGTCAACACCGCACGCACCTCGGTCGGGTGGTGCGCGTAGTCGTCGAACACGCGGACGCCGTGCTCACGCCCGGTGAACTGAAAGCGTCGATGCACGCCGCCGAAACCGGTGAGCCCGGCCAGCAATTCCTCGACACCGGCACCGACCTGGCGCGCCGCGACGAACGCCGCCAGAGCGTTGAGTGCAGTGTGCCGGCCGGGGACGCCGAGCCGTACGGTGCGCGCCGCGTCCTCACCTGCGATCTGCAACTGCGCGACGCCACCGATGTCCTCGGGCTCCCACGCCAGCAACCGAACGGCCATGTCGACCGGCCCGGCGTCGACGTCCGAGGACCCGTATCCCAGCACTTTCACTCCGGGAAGGTTCCGCTCGACCACGCGTCGAGCGAGCGCCGCCGAACCCGGGTCGTCCATGCAGGCCACGAGCACACCGCCGGGACCGAGGAGCGCAGCGAAGTCGTCGAACACCTGAACGTAGGCGTCGGTGGTGCCGAAGTAGTCCAGATGATCGGCTTCGATGTTGGTCACGATGATGACGTTGGCCGTGTACTGCAGCAGCGAGCCGTCGCTCTCGTCCGCCTCGGCCACGAACACGTCGCCGCTGCCGTGATGGGCGTTGGTCCCGGCTTCGTTGAGCTCTCCTCCGACGGCGAACGACGGATCGAACCCGCAGTGCTGCAGGGCGACGACCAGCATCGAGGTCGTGGACGTCTTTCCGTGCGTACCCGAGACCAACAGCGTGCGGTATCCCTGCATGAGAGAAGACAGCACGGCCGGTCGCAGCACCACCGGGATTCCGCGTTCGCGAGCTTCGACGAGTTCGGGATTGGTCTGGGGAATCGCGGCGTGGGTCGTCACGACCACGGTGGGCCCGCCGTCGATCATGTCCAGGGCGCTGGCGTCGTGACCGATGCGGACCTGGGCGCCGCGTGCGCGCAGTGCGAGCACGCCGCGCGATTCCTTGGCATCCGAACCCGACACCTGTCCCCCGCGAGCGAGCAGGATCCGCGCGATGCCGGACATTCCGGCACCACCGATGCCCACCATGTGTACTCGTTCGAGCTCTGCCGGCAGATCCGACATCGCACCCTCAGTTGTCACGCGGACGTCTCCCTCGTTCTCTTCTCATGCGCGACGCCGCCCAGCTCAGCGCCGCGCCGCGTGCGCGGTATCGAGCACGATCTGCGCGACGGCAGCTGCTGCGTCCTTGTGCCCGGCACCGGCGGCGGCACGAGACATGGTGGCGATTCGTTCGGTGTCGGCCAGCAGCGCGACCACTGTCTCGCTCACGTACTGCTCGGTCAGTGTCGCATCGGCTACCAGGATGCCACCTCCGGCGTCGACCACGGGACGGGCGTTGAGTTCCTGCTCGCCGTTGCCGTGCGGCAGGGGCACGTAGACGGCGGGCAGACCGGTCGCGGAAACCTCGGCGACCGTCATGGCACCGGAGCGACAGATCGCGAGGTCCGCGGCCGCGTACGCCAGATCCATCCGGTCGATGTAGGCGCGCGCGACGTACGGCGCGGCCGGATTGCGCTGCTCGACATCGAGCGAGTTCTTCGGACCGTGGGCGTGCAGAACCGAGATTCCCGCATCGGCGAGAGCCGCCGAGGCTCCGGACACCGCGTCGTTGAGCGATCGGGCCCCCTGTGAGCCGCCGAACACCAGCAGCACCGGGCCGTTCTCGGGCAGGCCGAAGTGCGCGCGAGCCTCCGCGCGGACGGCAGCCCGGTCGAGTCCGGTGATGGTGGGACGCACGGGAATTCCGATCACGTCGGCGTCGGCAGCACCGCGCGCGGCGATCCCCGAGCCCGCGACCGCGGCGAGTACCCGCTCGGCCGAGCGGGCACCGACCTTGTTGGCGATACCCGCTCGTGCGTTGGCCTCGTGGATGACCACGGGAATTCGGCCACCACGGCCGAACAGTCGACCGCGGGCCGCGAGATAGGCCGGTAACGCGACATAGCCGCCGAATCCGACGAGCACGTCCGCCTCGACGGCCGCGAAGATCTCTCGGGTGCGGCGCACCGATCGCACGACGCGCAGCGGCAACTTGAGCAGGTCGACGGTGGGCTTACGAGGCAGCGGAACGGGCGGAATGAGCTCGAGTGCGTACCCGCGAGCCGGGACGAGAGTCGTCTCGAGGCCCCGGCTGCTGCCGAGGGCGGTGACGGTGACGGTGGGGTCGAGGACACGCAAGGCGTCGGCCACAGCGAGCGCAGGCTCGATGTGCCCGGCCGTTCCGCCCCCGGCAACCACTACGGAAATCGGTCGAGATGTCTGCTTCACCGTCGATATCCTCGCTCACCCGAGCGGACGGGAGGGCGACCGGGTTGTGGTTCCGGCCGCGGACGGTATGCCGATCGCGATCCTGCGGCGGGCTCTCGCCGGACCGGATCGCTTCGACGGGGGTTGCCGCGGGCGTTACCGCGGGGAGCGTCGCTCCGGTACGCAGCCGATGTGGGCGACATCGCGTCGGTCCGGGAACTGGAGACGCGCGTGCGGGCACGGCCGGGCTCGGCAGCCCGCGCTGTCCGTGCGTCACTGCCCTTGCCCTTACGGGACTCTAGGCGTTTGCGATCCTGCGCCGCCAGTGTGGGGCGAGTGGACTTCGAGCGCGCCATCGCGGCTCGCTTGGGCGAGAACACGGCGGGCAGCGGCAGCTTCAGAGCTCGCGCGATTCGGCCCTCCTGCCCTGCGTGCAGGGCCGCGATCGCCTCGGGTTCGTGGCGGGCGGCGCTCGCGATGATGCCGAACATCAGCAGCGTGATCGCGGTCGAGGTGCCACCGTAGGACACCAGGGGCAGCTGCAGACCGGTCACCGGCAGCAACCCGACGACGTAGCCGATGTTGATCATGGCCTGGCCGAACACCCAGCACGTGGCACCTGCGGTCAACAGCCGCAGGAACGGATCGACCGAACGCATGGCGATGCGCAGGCCGGTGTAGACGAAGAGGCCGAACAATCCGATGACTGCGAGGCAGCCGATCATTCCGAGTTCCTCGCCGATGATGGCGAAGATGAAGTCGTTGTGCGCGTTGGGCAGGTAGCTCCACTTCGCGCGGCTCTGCCCGAGCCCGCGACCGAACATTCCGCCGTCGGCGAGAGAGTATTTCGCCTGGGTGGACTGATATGACAGGCCCTGGGTGTCCTCACCCGGGTTGAGCCAGGCCTTGACGCGATTGGATCGGTAACCGGCGGTGAACGCGAGCACGGTCGCCAACGCCAGACCGGTCATCAGCACCGCACCGAACAGCCGAGCGTTGAGGCCGGCGAACCACAGCAGCGCCACCAGGATGATGCCCAGGGCGATGGCGGTACTGAGGTTCGGCTGCAGCACGACGAGCAGACACATCAGCAGACCTGCAGGCAACAGCGGCACCAGCAGCGATTTGATGTTGCCGTGCTCGCTGCGCCGCGAGGCCAACAGGTGTGCGCCCCACAGAACCAGCGCGACCTTGGCCAGCTCGGACGGCTGGAAGGACACGACGCCGAAGTCGAACCAGCGGCGCGCACCTTGGCGTTCGGCACCGATTCCGGGAATGAGCACCAACATCAACATGGTGATCGAAACCAGGAACAGCGGAAACGACAGCTTCCTGAGGTAGCGAACCGGCAGCCGGAGAGCGACGTAGAACGCCACGACTCCCAGCGCGACACCGATCAGCTGCTGGGTGAAGAGCGCGTACCCGGACTCATCGGCTGCGAAGGACTCGGCGGACGACGCCGACAGCACCATCACCAGGCCCAACACCGTGAGCAGTACCGCGATCGTGACGACGAGGTGGAAGGACGCGAGCGGTCGGCCGAACCACAGGCCGATTCGGGTGCGTGGAGCGGCGGTGCGGCGAGGTGGACGCGGCGGATGACCGGCGGCAGTCACGATCGCGACGATCCGATGTCGGTGGCCTCGAGGCGCTGGACCGACTCGGCGAAGCTGCGGCCGCGGTGGCCGTAGTCGGCGAACATGTCCAGTGACGCGGCGGCCGGGGCCAGCAGGACCGTATCCCCCGGCGCGGCGAGTTCGGCCGCATGGGCCACGACCGCCCGCATCACCGCATCAGCATCTTCAGCACCATGAGTCACACCAGCATCGTCTCCCGAAGGGAGCCTGACGACCGGAACATCGGGCGCGTGTCGCGCCAAAGCCTCTGCGATCTGCATCCCATCGCGCCCGAGAACGACCGCAGCCACGAGACGATCGGCGATCTCGACCACCAGATCGTCGATCACCGCACCCTTCAGCAACCCACCCGCGATCCACACGACGCGATCGTGCGCCGAGATCGAGGAGCGAGCGGCGTGCGGGTTGGTCGCCTTCGAGTCGTCGATGAACGTCACCCCGCCGAGCTCGCGCACCACCGCCGCACGATGCGGACCCACCCGATAGGTCTGCAGCCCCACCCGAACAGCGTCGGCCTCCACCCCGATCGAACGAGCCAGCGCGCCTGCCGCGAGCGCATCGAGAATGCCGGACGGGCCGCTCGGCTCCACGTCCTCCGCAGCGAGAAACTCGACGTTCGCACCGAAGGCGTCGTCCACGAGCATCCCTGCCCGCACTCCCAGCTCACCCGAGGCCGGCTCACCCAACCGAAACCCGACGACGGTGGCTGCGGGCGATCCGGCAGCGAGACTCGCCGCCCTCGAGTCGTCGAGACCGACCACCGCGACATCGCCACTCAACGCACGAGCCTTGGCCTGGACATATCCGTCCATACCGCCGTGCCAGTCGAGATGGTCCTCGGCGATGTTGAGCACCACCCCCGCCGCCGGACGCACCGACGGAGCCCAGAACAACTGGAACGACGACAACTCCACGGCGAGCACACTCGGATGCGGGGTACCGCGCAACGCGTCGGCGATGGGGAGTCCGATGTTGCCGCAGGCCACCGATGCGATGCCCGCGGCGTCGAGTATCGACGCCAGCATCGAGGTGGTGGTCGTCTTTCCGTTGGTGCCGGTGACCACCAGCCAGCGAGTTCGGGGTCCGTACAGCTCGGCCCGGTCCACGTGCCAGGACAACTCGACATCACCCCACACCGGAATGCCCTGCTCCGTGGCAGCGGCCAACACCGGAGAGTCGGGACGAAAGCCGGGGCTGGTGACGACCAGCGAAAACGCGGCGAGCGCCGCCGGATCGACGAGCAGGTCGTCCTGCAGCACCACGGCAGCACCGGAGTTCGACGCCTCGTCCAGCGCGGCACGATTCGAGTCGGTGACGGTGACGACGGCACCGAGATCGAGCAACGGTTGCACGACGGCCAGTCCCGAGATGCGGGCACCGGTGACCAGCACCGAACTGCCGCGCAACCAGGTCAGGTCGTTCCTAGCGTCGTGCGGAGATTCGTCCATGCCCTATCCGCCGACAGCAGCGAGATACTCGCTGTAGAACAGGGCGAGTCCGACGGCCGACGCGATGGCGGCCAGCAACCAGAACCGGATGATCACCGTCGTCTCGGCCCATCCGGCCAACTCGAAGTGATGATGGAACGGTGCCATGCGGAACACGCGTCGGCGACTGGATCGGAACACCGCGACCTGGATGACGACCGATGCGGCTTCGGCGACGAACAGCGCACCGATGACCACCATGATCAGTTCGGTCTTGGTCACCACCGACAGGCCCGCGATCAGACCGCCGAGGGCCAGGGATCCGGTGTCGCCCATGAAGATCTTGGCAGGCGCGGCGTTCCACCACAGGAAGCCGATGCAGGCTCCCGCTGCCGAAGCGCAGACCAGAGCCAGGTCGAGGGGATCTCGGACGTCGTAGCAGCCGGGGGCGGGCCCTGCGGGGCCTGCGCACGCCTGGCGGTACTGCCAGAAGGTGATGACGGTGTAGGCACCGAGCACCAGTGTCATCGACCCGGCTGCGAGGCCGTCCAGGCCGTCGGTGAGGTTGACCGAGTTGGACCATGCGATCACGAGCAGGCAGACGAAGAACACGAAGACCACCGCGGACATCGACCAGGTGGCGATGTCGCGCACGTACGACAGTTGGGTGCTGCCAGGAGTGAGCCCACTCTCGCTGCGGAACTGCAACACCAGGATCGCGAACAGCACGGCTGCCGTTATCTGACCGACGTACTTACCGGTGGCGTTCAGACCCAGGTTGCGCTGCTTGCGGATCTTGATGAAGTCGTCGAGAAAGCCGACGAGACCGAGCACCGTGGTCAGGCCGAGGACGAGCAGGGCCGAGGCCGACGGACCGTCTGCGTCGTAGCCGATACCGATCAGGTGCGAGCCCCAGTAGCCGGCCCAGATGCCGACCAGAATTGCGACGCCGCCCATTGTCGGTGTGCCCCGCTTGGACTGGTGACTCGCCGGGCCCTCCACTCGAATCTCCTGGCCGAAGCCCTGTTTCGAGAAGGTCTTGATCAGCACCGGGGTCAGGAGGATCGCGACCGCGAGCGCGATGCCTCCGGCGAAGAGGATCTGCCTCACTGCTCACCCTCCGCGGTGGCGCTCGACGCATCGGCCAGCAGGGCGTCTGCGACGGTCCACATCGCCCCGGACTGCGAGGCCTTCACCAGCACGATGTCGCCGGGACGCACTTCCTCGTGCAGTACTGCGATCGCCGTTTCACGGTCGGGCACCAGCATCGATTCCTCGCCCCACGAACCCTCCATGACGGCACCCTGGTGCAACGCCCGGGTGGGACGGCCGGAGTCGACGATGATCAGACGGTCGACATCGAGGCGGACGGCGAGGCGGCCGATCGCGTCGTGCTCGACCACCGAGTCCGAACCCAGCTCGCCCATCTCTCCCAGCACCGCCCAACTGCGGCGCTTCGGCCCGTCGTCGCGACGCGACATCGACACCAGTGCCTTGAGTGCGGCGCGCATCGAATCGGGGTTGGCGTTGTACGAGTCGTTGACGACGGTGACGCCGTCGGCGCGGGTGCGCACGTCCATCCGCCTGATCGACGTCGGTGCGGCGGCCCCGAGCGCCTCGGCAACCTGCGTCAGCGTTGCTCCGCACTCGAGGGCGACGGCCGCTGCCGCGAGGGCGTTGCCGACCTGATGCTCACCGTGCACCGCCAGGGTGATCGGTACCGAACCCGCTGCGCATTCGAGCGTGAACGACGCCCGGGCGTCGGTGTCGACCTGCACGTCGAGGGCTCTGATGTCGGCATCTGCGTTGCGCCCGACCGTGACGACGGCAGCCGTTGTACGCGTGACCATTTCGGCGACGAGGCGATCGTCGATGTTGAGGATCGCCACTCCCCCGTCGGCGGCACTCGGCAGCGCCTCGACGAGCTCGCCCTTCGCCAGCGCGATGGCCGCGCGCGAGCCGAACTCGCCCAGGTGCGCGGTTCCGACGTTCAGGACCACCCCGATCCGGGGCGGTGCGAGCGTGGCGAGTTCGGCGATGTGGCCGATTCCTCGGGCGGACAACTCCAGACAGAGGAAATCGGTGTCGGCATCCGCTCGCAGCGCCGTCCAAGGATGTCCCAATTCGTTGTTGAACGATCCGGGCGGTGCCACCACCGAGCCCAGAGGCTCGAGGACCGCAGAGATCAGGTCCTTGGTGGAGGACTTCCCGGAGGATCCCGTCACACCGACGACGGTCAGGCCGTGCTGGGCCGTCAACTCGAGCACCGAGGCCCGGGCCAGAGCGCCGAGCGCGGACAGCACTGCCGAACCGGAGCCGTCCGGGTCGTTCTCGAGTGCCATCGCGCGGCTCTCGTGCGGGACCGGACTGACGACCACGGCCGGTACGCCCACCGGACGCGCGGCCAGTACCAGCGCCGCACCTGCGGCAACCGCGGCGGCGGCATGGTCGTGACCGTCCACCTTCGCACCGGGTAGGGCGAGGAAGATGCTGCCGGGGGTGACCTTGCGGGAGTCGAACTCCACCGGTCCTGGCACCACGACCGACGGATCCGGCACATCGTGCACCGTGCCTCCGACGATCTCGGCGATGCGGTCGATCGAGAGGGGGATCACCGTACGCCCGCGCTCGTGCCGACCCGACGCGCATCGATGGCCGAGGCGAGTATCACTCGATCGTCGAACGGATGCTTCACACCCGCTACCTCTTGTCCGGTCTCGTGCCCTTTACCTGCGATCAACACAACATCCCCTTCGCGTGCCCACGCCACGGCCTGTTCGATCGCCGCCGCGCGGCCTGCCACGTTTCGTACTTCACCGCGGGCCTCGTCCGGCACCGACAATGCGCCGTCCTCGACGGCCTGCCGAATGATGGCCGGATCCTCGCTGCGCGGGTTGTCGTCGGTCACCACCAGGAGCTCTGCGCCGCGCGCTCCGGCGGCACCCATCAGCGGACGCTTCGCGGTGTCGCGGTCGCCACCTGCTCCGAGCACCACCGCGATTCGTCCGCGCGAGGATTCGCGCAACGTCGCCAGCACGGCCTCGACGGCGGCAGGCTTGTGCGCGTAATCGACCACCGCCAGGAAGTTCTGTCCACGGTCGATCCGCTGCACGCGGCCCGGCACGTCGACCGTCGCGACCCCGGTCACGGCCTTGCGCACGTCGGCCCCGGCCGCCGCGCAGGTCGCCAACGCCAGCACGGTGTTAGCGACGTTGTAGCGACCCGGCAACCGAACCGAGACCGGCAGCGACGCACCCTGCGGATCGGCGACCGTGAACGACTGGGTGCCGTCGTCGTGCTTGGCCCAATCCGAGACCGTCCACTGCGAATCGGCACCGGTCGACGCCGTCACCACGGCCGACCCGGCCGATCGAGCGATGTCCGCCATCCGCACGCCCCACGCGTCGTCGACACAGACGACGGCGGTTCCGGCACGAACCGCCGAGTCGGCTGCGAACAACCGACTCTTGGCCGAGAAGTAGTCCTCGAGAGAGTCGTGAAAATCGAGGTGATCCTGGGAGAGATTGGTGAACGCACCGATCGCGAAGCAGGTGCCGTCGACCCGGCCGAGGGACAACGCATGGGAGGACACCTCCATCACCACCGTGTCGACACCCTCTTCGACCATGACGGCGAAGAGCGCGTGCAGTTGCGGGGCCTCGGGCGTGGTGAGCGCGCTCGGTACATGCCGGCCCAGAACACGTGTCTCGATGGTGCCGATCAGACCGCATCGACGACCTGCAGCAGTCAGGCCGGCTTCGAGCAGATACGACGTCGTCGTCTTCCCCGAGGTACCGGTGATACCGATGACGGTCATCTTCGACGAGGGGTTGCCGTACACGAGAGCGGAGACAGCACCCAACACCTGGCGCGGACGCTCGTGCACCAGAACCGGAACCTGTCGACCCGTGCCTGCGAGCGCTCTCCGCACGATCTCGAGTCCGGCCGGATCGGTGAACACTGCCACGGCACCCCGCTCGACTGCGTCGGCGACGAACTCGGCACCGTGTCGAGACGATCCGGGCAGTGCGGCGAAGAGATCGCCGGGAAGAACGGACTGTGCACGCAGATCGATACCGCTCACGCTCACACCGGCGGGATCGGCCTCGCCGATCGTTGCACCGACCGCGGACGCCACCTCCCGTACTTCGGTGTGCGGTGGATGCGCCGGACGTGAACCCGGAGCCGGTTGTGAATCCGATGACACAGTCACTCCTGCTCCCTTCCTCTCTACTGCCGGCCACGCGCCTGCCGCGGCTCGATAACGCCGCGGCGGCAGACGAACGAAGACGCCCGAGCCGATGTGTCAGATTACCGGCGTCCGGGATCGTGATGTCGCCGCCCCGACTACGAGGACTGGCGGGTCGGGATCTCAGTCCGCCTGCAGAACCAGCTTGGGTCCGGGGTCCGCGGACATCGGCACGCTGTCGCGCTGCAGCATCCAGCTGGCGATGTTGTGGAACAGCGGTGCTGCCGACTGGCCGCCCGAACCGTCGGCGCTGCGGGTCGGGGCGTCGAGCATGATCCCGATCACGTAGCGGGGATCGTCGGCGGGCGCGATGCCGGCGAACGTGATCCAGTAGTTCGAGTTCGAGTAGCACTTGCACTCGGGATCGACCTGCTGAGCCGTACCTGTCTTGCCGCTGATCTGGTATCCCTCGACCCCCGCGGCCACTCCGGTACCGCGCTGGTTCCCGGTGTCGTCCTGGGTGACGGATCGGAACATGTTGCGGACGGTCTTCGCGGTATCGGGACTGACCACGTACACCCCGTCGGGCTGCTGGGTCTCGGTTCGCTGACCGTTGGCGTCCACTGTCGCTTCGACGATCCGCGGCGGGATGCGAACCCCGTCGTTGGCGATGGCCTGATACATCCCGGTCATCTGCAACAGCGTCATGGACAGGCCCTGACCGATGGGGAGGTTGGCGAACGTTCCACCCGACCACTGATCACGGCTCGGGACATTTCCCGCGCTCTCGCCGGGCAGACCGACGTCGCTGCGTTGGCCGAGACCGAACTTGGTGAGCATGTCCGCGTAGCGATCCTCACCGACGCGCTGCGCCAGCATGAGGGTGCCGACGTTGGAGGACTTACCGAACACCCCGGTCGTCGTGTACGGCACGACGCCGTGGTCCCATGCGTCCTTGACCGACACGCCGGACATGAAGATGCTGCCCGGTACCTGCAGCACCTCGTCGGGTGTGGTGAGTCCGTACTCGATGGCTGCGGCCGCGGTGATGATCTTGTTCACCGAACCGGGCTCGAACGGCGTGGTGACGGGCAGATTGCCCATTTCCTTGGTGCGCTCGTTGTTGCCGACCCCGATACCGGGGTTGAAGGTGTTGTCGTTCGACATGGCTAGCACCTCGCCGGTGTGCGAATCCTGCACGTACGCCGAGGCGTTCTTCGCTCCCGACAGGTCCTTCGCCAACTGCACCTGCTGTTGCACGTAGTACTGCAGATCTGCGTCGATGGTCAGTTCGACACTCGAACCGTTGACCGCCGGCTGCTTGTCCCGCCAGCTTCCTGGAATGACGGCACCGTCGGATCCGCGGTCGTAGGTCTGCGAACCGTCGGTTCCGGCCAGGGTCGCGTCGAGCGAATCCTCCAGACCGAGCAGACCGTGTCCGTCCCATCCGGTGGCACCGACGATGTTCCCGGCCAGCGATCCGCCCGGGTACTCACGGATGTCCTGACGCTCGAGTCCGACCTGCTTGAAATCCTTGCTGATCTTCGACGCCACGGTGGCGTCCACACCGCGGGCGAGGTAGGTGAATTCGTCGTTGCTCTTCAGCTTCGCGAGCAGGTCCTTCTCGCTGATCACATCGCCGAGATCGCTGTGGATGCGGGCCGCGATGTCCTCGAGGTACTGCTCGGTCTCCGGCTCGGTGGGGTCCTTCGCCCTCGCCTCGTCGAGTTCCTTGCGAACCCGAACCGGTTGGAACGTCAGCGCTTTGGCCTCCATCGTGAAGGCGATCGGATTGCCGTTGCGGTCCAGGATGGATCCACGCATCGCCGGATCGACGAGAGTTGTGGTGCGTTGCGACGCCGACTCGGCCGACAACCTCGGCGCATCGAATCCCTGAATCCACAGCAACTGTGCCGCCGCGACGGCGAGCGCCACATACATCAGAACGCGACCGGTGCCGTGACGGAACCGAAAGGTGGACGAGTCGAGACGCTTTCGGCTCGGTGGCCGACGGCGTGGAGCAGGCGACGGCCTGGTCACTGCCCGCCACCCGATGCTTCGCCGGTGGACTCGGGGGCTTCGACCGAAGGTGTTTCGAGCGAGGGGATGCTCATGGGAACCAATTGTTCAGCAAGCGCGGTGTTTCCAGCTCCATTGCTCGAATTCGGCGTGGCGGCGCGGGTGTCGATCGTGCCCGAGGTTCGGTTGGGCTGAGACGCGCTTCGCGGGGTCTGCTGCTGCGATGACTGCGTGCTCGGATTCGCGACGGTGCCCTCGCCTGCGGACGCGGCCGGTACCGGATCGAGCGGCGCCACCGGCGCACCGTCGGCCGGAGCCGGAGTACCGACGACCTGGACACCGCCGTCCGGAGCGACGATCAGACGCGCGGAGTTCTTCGCCGGGACCATCCCGAGCTCGGCGGCCTTGCGCGCCAACTCCGGAGCCGATTCCGCCAACTCCACATCACGCTGCAACGACGCCCGCTGCTGAGCGAGTTCGGCGTTGACGGCCTTGGCGGCGCTGAGATCGTAGGAGTCTCCTGCGGACCGAGTGGTCAGGAGCAACGTCAGACCGAGACCGATGGCAAGCAGGCCGATGATCAAGGCGACGAACGGGATTCGCGCGGCGATAGCACTTCCGTTGAGCGAAGGCCGTGCACCGGCCCCGGAACCACGCGCAGAATCCGAGGTGTGGATCGACGCACGCTGCTGCCTGCGCTCGTATGCGCGAAGTGCAGCGCCGGATCGTCCACCACCCTTGCTCGTACGCTCGGGTCGCGAGAGTGGAGCCTGCGGAGCGACCCTGTTCCTCGGTGCTGGAACCCGATTGCGTTGTGTTCCAACGGTTGTGCCTGGAACCGTCATTCCGCTCTCCTTGCAATCCGTTCGGCGGCGCGCAATCTCACCGGAGCCGAACGTGGGTTGTCGTCTATTTCTGAATCCGAGGCACGCTCGGCACCTCTGGTCAGGAGCCGGAACTCCGGACCCATTCCTGGAAGCTCGACCGGCAGCCCCTCGGGACTGCGGGACTTGATCCGAGGTGCCAACTCCTGCTTGACAACTCGGTCTTCGAGCGATTGATACGACATGAAGACGACCCGGCCGCCGACAGCCAATGCGTCGAGCCCGGCAGGTACCGCCGCCTTCAACGAATCCAGTTCACCGTTGACCTCGATGCGAAGTGCCTGGAAGGTGCGCTTGGCAGGGTGTCCGCCGGTGCGCCGGGTCGCGGCCGGAATTGCGGCATAGAGCAATTCGACCAACGGGCCACTCGTGGTGAACGGCGTGTGTTCTCGGCGTCGCAGTACAGCGGAAGCGATCTTGCCGGCGAACCGTTCCTCGCCGTACGTGCTGAGGACCCGTGCGATGTCGCCGTGCGAGTACGTGTTGAGGACGTCTGCGGCGGTGATTCCCACGGTCGGATTCATTCGCATGTCCAGCGGGGCGTCCACGGAGTAGGCGAATCCGCGATCGGACTCGTCCAACTGCATGGACGACACTCCGAGGTCGAACAGAATCGCGTGAACGGACCCGACAGCAGGCAGACCGGCCTCGTCGAGCGCTTCGGCGATGCCGTCGTAGGTCGTGTGCACCAACGTGATTCGATCGGCAAAGGGAGCCAAACGGGCTCCGGCCAGCACGAGCGCATCGGGATCCCGGTCGAGTCCGATGAGGTGCAGGTGCGGGTAGGTCCGCAGGAAATGCTCGGCGTGACCACCGAGGCCGAGTGTTGCGTCGATCATGACGCGAGTACCGCCGGTGGAGCCGAGTGCGGGTCCGAGCAGTTCGTCGGCTCGTTCGAGTCGAACCGGAACGTGGAGCGGGCCTGCGGATCGACGGTGGGGTCGGTCGGCGGACGACTCGATGTCGTCCGGTCCGGTGCCCTCCGTCATGGTTCCTCCCGGTCGCGCGTACGTACTTCTCGCCCGGGTCCGGGCCGTGCGGGTCGCCCACCGAAGCCGACGCGAATGCATCGAGGTCCCTGTCCGATAGGGAACCTGGCGTTGGGGAAGAACGTCAGGGTCCTGATCTGCGAAACCTGGCGTTGGGGAAGAACGTCAGGGTTCTGATCGGGCAGAGGCCTCGCTGCACTCGCAGGCGACCTGGTTCGGGCTACAAGATCCCTCCGAGGGACTCGTCGAAAGCGTCGGAGAAATCCTGTTCGTTCTCGGCGGAGTAGCGCGCCCACGCTTCGTCGTTCCAGATCTCGATGAAGTCCATCGAACCGATCACCACGCAGTTTCGTTCGAGCCCCGCGTACCGGCGATGCTCGGGACTGATGGTGATTCGACCCTGTCCGTCCGGCCGCTGTTCGTCGGTTCCCGAGAAGAACTGGCGAACGTAAGCACGGGCTTTGGGGTTGGCACGAGAAGCCGCCGTCAATTTCCGAGAGCGCTCCGCGAAGTCGGCCGCGGTGTAGACAGCGAGGCTGAAATCCTGCCCCTTGCTCACCATGACCCCTCCTGCAAGCGCGTCCCGAAACTTGGCCGGCAACGTGAGTCGACCCTTGTCGTCGAGCTTCGGCGTGTAGGTACCGAGAAACACTCGCCACCTCCAGCCTCGACTCTGCGCTGCGGACCACTTTACCCCACTCTCCCCCACTTCGAACCATCCACAGCCGGAAAACTTTGGCCAAAATGACATTCATGCAGCTCAGCAAGCACAAGATCGGCTGCTTCGGCAGCGATGCCGCGGGTGATATCGCCGGTTCGATTCGGGAGCGACGGCCCTTGGGTCCACCACTGCAGCCGTCTGAGCAGCACCTCGACGTCGGGTGTGGCGGTTGGACGCAGATCTCAGCCCTTCAGTGGGGCCTTGGTGGGGAGAAGTGGGGAATGTGGGTGAAAGTGGGGAGTGTCGGGGAGGGATCCCAGAACTCCCGTGCGCGGGAGTGTTCGAGCCGGCCCTCGACGCGGAGCGGAGGGCTGCAGGCAATTCTGCGGCGTCTGTTCGCGGGCAGAAAACGACAACAGCACCTCACCCGAGGGTGAGATGCTGTTCTACGTCGACGCGTGGAGTTGTCGAGACGAGCCGGTTCGATGTAACCCGGTCGATTCAGTCCTGCTCGAACCTCTTACGGAACCGATCTTCCATGCGAGAGGTGAAGCTGCCGCCCTTGCGACCACCCTTCGATTTCTGTCCGGTAGAACGCCCGGACGTCTCGGCAGCATCGTTGGCTGTGCTGCCTTCGTCCTGCGACGCTGCGGCTCCCTTGCTGGAACCGCCGAACAGGAACAGTGCCCCGGCACCGAACATCAACAAAAAGCCGATGAGACTGACGACGAGAAAAGCCAAACTGTTCGTCGACAGTGCAACACCGGCGACGAGCAACACGAGTCCCACTACGAACAGCGCGGCAGCCTGAAAGCGCCTCCTGCTCGACGCCGCGCGTACGCGACCGCCCCTCACATGAGACGCGAATTTGGGATCCTCGGCGTAGAGAGCGCTCTCGATCTGATCGAGCATGCGCTGCTCGTGCTCGGAGAGTGGCACGGTACCTCCCCCTGCACAGATATTGAAGGTCATTTCGGTTACGAAACGACGGGAAGCTGACCTTGGCGGCTACCTGTTGTCGATGATACGAGCTGAATCGGCCGCTTACCACCTACTCGGTCGATGTGTTCCTGAGAAACACCGAAGTTTTCGAGACGCACGTCCCGAAAACTCCGTGCGAACACCGCATGACGTGGCGATTGTCGGCTGACGTCCAGCTGTGTGAGCTACGCCGACAAGGGTGCGGTCATCGGGTCGACGGACGCGAAACGCCCCTGCCCGCCGAGTCGATCCTCGACGGAGTTCAGAAAACGACCGACGTGCCGCTGGAAATCGTCGGCATCGAGATCGTCGATCGTGCTCGACGCACCGGCCTCGACTGCAGCCCGGGTGGCCGAGAAGGACGCGAAGTAGTCGGCCCAGACTGCGAGTTCCGGTGCCGCCTTCGCCATCAACACCCACGCGCTGCGTGAACGAGGACGCGCTCCGATCGAGTTCGGCAACGACGCGAGCACCGCTGCCGCGCCTTTCAGTGCGGCGGCGTAGCTGCCGAGAAATCGATCTGCGGCATTGCTCTCCCCGATGGACTCGGACAGCAGAGCATCCGCTCGACCCAACAGAACCTGAGCCTGACGCGACACCGGCGACCGCACTCCGGCATCGAATGCCTTCGTGATCGTCATACTCGAACACCTCCAGTTCGAATCTCCGGCGCGCACCTGGCGCGGCCGGAACCGTGGCGAAGCCTTACAGTCGAACTCCGGAGAATCCGACTCGAGGATCCGAGCCGGAACCACCGGCGCACTCGGCCCCGATTGTCGAACACCCGTTCGACACATTCAATATAGCTGTGCCCACCGACAAGTTTCCGAAGAAAGGTTGAGAACAGTCGTCACCGATGCGCAGACAACGCCGTACCTGGTCGATCTGACGCCCCCGGAATTCCGCCAGCGGCTGTTCGAGGCACTGTCCATCTACGTCGAGGCCATGGGCTATCCGCGTGGAACCGAACAGAGCAGAGCACCGATGTGGAGCGAACATCTGCACCGGCCGGGCTGGCGAGCAGTCGGTGCACTGCTCCCGAACACCGACCCGACACAACCCGATTCCCTGGTCGCCGTGGCATACGGCTACGACGGTGCCGCGCACCAGTGGTGGCATCAACAGGTTCGCGACGGTTTGCGACGCAAGGGGCATTCCCCACAGAACGTCGAGGCCACGCTCGACGACTACTTCGAGCTCACCGAGTTGCACGTCCTGCCGAGCGCTCAGGGGCACGGCCTCGGCGGACGGCTGTGCAGCCGTCTGCTCGACGGCGTTTCCGCGCAGAACGTGATGTTGTCCACACCCGAGGTATCGGAGGAGGACAATCGAGCCTGGCGGCTGTACCGGCGGCTCGGCTTCGCGGACGTACTACGCGACTTCACGTTCGCCGGTGACCGACGCCCCTTCGCAGTCCTGGGCCGCCGGTTGCCTCTCGACGGGCCAGTAGCCTGAGGGTGTGATCGATGCTGTGGTGGTGGGCTCCGGCCACAATGCCCTGACCTCTGCCTGTTACCTGACCGACGCCGGCATGTCGGTCGAGGTTCTCGAGCGCGACTCCGTTGCCGGTGGCGCGGTGTCGACGGTGGAACGCTTTCCCGGCCACCGTGTGGACCGTGGTTCGTCGGCGCACATCATGATTCGTCACACCGGCATCATCGAGGAGCTCGGACTCGCCGACTTCGGTCTGCGCTATATCGACTGCGATCCCTGGGCGTTCGCGCCTGGGGCCGTCGGCACCGACGAACGCGGCATCGTCTTCCACCGCGATCTCGACCGAACCTGCGACTCCATCGCCGCTGCCTGCGGCACAGCCGACGCACGCGCCTACCGCACCTTCGTCTCCGTCTGGGGTCCCCGCAGCGAACGCACCATGCGTGCGTTCGGCGGACCACCAACCGGGGCGAAACTGCTCCGATCCTTCTGGGGCCTCGGCGCGCCCGACGGCGGCAGCATGCTCTCGCGGGAATTCCTGGCCACCGGCGATTCCCTGCTGGACGAGATGTTCTCGAGCGAACGACTCAAGGCCGCACTCGCGTGGTTCGGCGCACAGTCGGGTCCGCCGATGTCCGAGCCGGGTACCGCACCGATGGTCGGCTTCGCTGCCCTCATGCACACCCTTCCGCCGGGCCGCGCCGTCGGCGGTAGCGGCGCGCTGACCGAGGCGATGATCGCTCGGCTACAGCGCGACGGCGCCGAACTGACGCTCGGCGACGCCGTGACCTCGCTCGTACGCCGCCCACACGGCTGGACCACCAGGACCGCGTCGGGACGGGAGATCGACAGCCGCATCGTCGTGGCCGGTTGCCACATCGTGACCACCCTCGACCTGCTGGCAGCCGGCGGCCACGACTCGGCGCAGCTCGCGCGGTGGCGCAGCACCATTCGGGTGGGGCCCGGGATCGGTACCGCGGTCAGACTGGCCACCGACGCCCTTCCGACGTTCCCGAGCGCGGACCGGATCGAGGAAGGCACCCACGGTCTGGCGCTGCTGGTACGCGACCGCAGCCAACTGCGGTTGGCACACGGGCACGCGCTGGCAGGCGATCTGCCGCCCACCCCGGCTGTGCTGGGGATGTCCTTCAGCGCGCTCGATCCCACCATCGCGCCGCCGGGACAGCACCAGATCTCTCTGTGGTCGCAGTGGCATCCCCACACCCTCGCCGACGGCAGACAGTGGCGATCGGATGTTCCCGGCGAGCGCTCGTTGGCCGAGTTCGAGGCGGATCGGATCGTGGCCGAACTGGACCGATACGCACCCGGTTTCGCAGGATCGGTGCTGGATCGGTTCGTTCAGTCGCCACCCGACATCGAGCGGGAGCTCGGTCTGGTCGGAGGCAACATCATGCATCTGGACATGTCGCTGGACCAGATGATGATGTGGCGACCGCATCCTCAACTGGCCGGACATCGGGTCCCCGGTGCAGACGGGCTCTATCTCACCGGCGCATCGACCCATCCCGGCGGAGGGGTCACAGCGGCCAGTGGTCGTTCGGCGGCGCGGATCGCGATCGCCGACGCCCGCGCCGCCCGCCGTCGCACGTTCTTCGGAAGGAAACGGCTATGAAGGTTGCGCCGATCGTCGTGGCTGCCGCTGCCGTGGGCTGCCAGATCCTCTACCCCTTGGTGTCGGGATCGACCAGAGACGTGGTGACGGTGGCGGTGGTGGCCCTGCTCGCGCTCGCGTCGATCCTGCACGCGGCACTCAATCGCGGCATCGTATGGGCCACCATTCTCGTCGTCGTGACCGCAGGTACCGGGTTCGCGTCCGAACTCGTCGGCACGGCCACCGGCATCCCGTTCGGCGAATACTTCTACGCGCAGAATCGCTTGGGCCCGAGCCTGTTCGAGGTGCCTGTCGTGGTTCCCCTGGCGTGGACGGCCGGGTTCTATCCGATCTGGTGTGCCGTGACCTTCGTCGTTCGCCGTCTCGATACGACGCAGGTACGCGCCACCGCACTCCGAATCGTGGCGGTCGCGGTGGGGATGGTCGGTTGGGACCTGTATCTCGATCCGCAGATGGTCACCGACGGACAGTGGACCTGGACTGCCGGTTCCGCCGGGCTGCCCGGGGTGCCGTCGATTCCGCTCACCAACTACCTCGGCTGGCTGGTGGTGGCCACCCTGATGGCCGCGGTGATGGAATCGCTCGACCGCGCCGTCGGTCGCCCACAGCCATCCGACGACGCGGTGCCCATCGGGTTGTTCCTGTGGACGTGGCTGGGGTCGGCGCTCGCGCACGCGGTGTTCCTCGACGGTCCGGAACTCCGATACTCGGCGGTGTACGGGTTCGTCGTCATGGGCCTCGTCGGCATCCCCCTGGTGTGGATTGCCCGTCGCGACCGACCACTCGGGGCCGGACCGCGTGCGGCCGTCGATCGCTCCGGTACCGACACGCCTCGCTGACAACCCCTGCCGACTGACATCACCTCGATGTCCTGGCACGATGTCGCTGTGCAGTCGACATCGCGAACATCTCATCGAACCCACCGCCGCCGCGTTCTCTCGGTGGTCGCGCTGGCGCTGCTGGTCGCGCCGATGCTGGCCGGTTGCCTGCGTGTGCAGGTCACGATGGGCGTGTCGGCGAACGACCGCGTCGCGGGTCAGATCGTGGCTGCCAGCGTGCCGACATCGGACTTCGACACCGGCCCGGAACTGGTGGTGCCCTCCTCGATCGAGGACAAGGTTCGCGTCGAGCCGTACAACCAGGACGGATACGTCGGGTCGCAGGCCATCTTCGACGATCTGTCGTTCGGCGACGTGCAGACCCTCGGCTCGATCTTCCAGAACGCGGCCGGATCGTTCCAGCTGACGCTGCAGCGCTCGGGTGACACCGTCACTCTGGCAGGCAACGCCGATCTTTCCTCCGTTCCGGTGCAGGGCTCGGACGTACAGTTCACCATCGCGTTCCCGGCCCGCATCGGCACCACCAACGGCACCCGCGAGAGCGACAACTCGATCTCGTGGAAGTTGCCTGCGGGCGAGGTCACCTCGCTGCGCGCCGAGGTCAACTATCCCGATCCCAACACCCGCAGCTTCGCCGGCTGGGCCGGCATCGTGGGCGGCGTGACCGTCGGCGTCGCGGCCATCGTCGGGGCCATGGCATGGGTGTCGCGCAACCCACCGTTGCGGGGCCGCGGGTCGCGCAACACCGACTCCGGAAGCTCCACCGACAGAACGTCTGTGTGAGAGCCCGCCTGCTCGCGCGCACGACGGCGACGGCAAGCGTCCTCGCGACAGCGTCGGCCGCGGTCTCCGTGTTCAACTCTCGGTTCATGCCGAGCCTGCGCTCCCCGGACCACGACGTCACCGAGCGCGTCGTCGTCTGCATTCCCGCCCGCAACGAGGTTGCGACGCTGCCTGCGCTGATCGGCGACCTCACGCGGCAACGATCGTGCACAAACCTGCGCGTGATCGTCCTCGACGACGATTCGACCGACGGAACGGCGTCCGCTGCCCGTGCGGCTGCGGACGGTGACCCGAGGATTCGCGTCGTGACCTCCGGTGTCGCTCCCCCGGCCGGCTGGACCGGCAAGGCCGCAGCGTGCGCCGAGCTCGCCAGACTGGCCGACGAGGACGACCCGATGACGTCGCTGATCGTGTTCGTCGATGCCGATGTGCGACTCGAACCGGAGGCGGTGGCGGCAGCGGCCCGGGTACTGCGACGGCGCGGCGCCTCCCTGCTGTGCCCGTGGCCGGAGCAACTTGCCGAGAGCACCGTCGAGCGACTCGTCCAGCCGCTGCTCGCCTGGTCGTGGATGTCCACGCTTCCGGTACCTCTGGGCAACGCCACTCTCGCACCGTCGATGGCGGTCGCCTGCGGGCAGTTCATGGCCTTCGACGCCGCCGCCTATCGCGCCATCGGGGGCCACAGCTGCGTGGCGGCGAGCGCAACCGAGGACCTGGATCTGGCACGCGCTCTCCGTCGACGGGGATTCTCGACGGCGGTGGCGTCGGGTGCGGGGTTCGTCCGATGCCGGATGTACCGATCGGCCGCGGAGTTGCGGTCCGGCTACAGCCGGTGGTTGTGGAGCGAGTTCGGTGGACCGGCCGGTTCGGCTGCGGCGGCCCTGGCACTGACGGCAGTGTACGTACTGCCCCCGATCACCGCGCTCACGTCCTCGGGTGTCACACGTCGCCTCGGCCTCGCCGGGTATCTCGCCGGAACGGTGTCTCGGATGTCCACCCGGCGGAGCGAGGTGGGATCGCGGTTCGGGGTGGTCGACGCAGTCGATGCTGCGCTGCACCCGGTGTCGATTCTCGCGTTCGTCGGCCTCGTCGCGGAATCCCACGTGCGCAGGCGTCGTGGCTCGCTGTCGTGGAAGTCGCGTCCGATGCCGCGCCGCGAGCCCTGACCCGTCTCACACTCGTGCGGCCGCGAGCCCCAGATTGCTCAACACCTCACGCGTCGCGCGCGCGAAGTTCAGGGTGATGAAGTGCAATCCGGGCGCGCCCTCGGAGATCAGGCGCTCACCGATGTTCGTGGCGAGTTCGATGCCCACCTCTCGGACGGCGGCGCGGTCCTCTTCGGGACCGGATCCTGCTGCGCGAGTGAACTTCTCGTCCAGGTGCGACGGAAGCGTTGTGCCCGAGAGCTCGAGCATCCGCCGAACCGAACGAAGTGAGGTGATGGGCATGATCTCGGGAATGATCGGCTTGGCACCCTGCTCGGCGTCGAACGCACTCACGCGGTCCCGCAGGCGCAGGTAGTCGTCCACATCGAAGAACATCTGAGTGATCGAGTACTCGGCACCCGCCCGCAACTTGCCGACCAGGCACCGGGTGTCCTGCTCGAGGTCGGCGGCGCGGTGGTGACCTTCGGGGAACGACGCCACGCCGACGTGGAAGTCGCCGAGATCACGTACCAACCGGACCAGCTCCTCGGCGTACTCGACTCCGTCCGGATGCTTCTCCCAGTCGCCGAGTGGATCTCCGGGGGGATCTCCTCGCAGTACGAGAATGTTGGTGATGCCGCGGTCCGCGTACGACCCGACCATCGATCGCAGCTCGTCCACACTGTGCGAGACGGCAGTGAGATGCGCCACAGGGAGGAGGGTGGTCTCCTCGGCGATCTGCCCGGTGACGCGCACCGTTCGATCGCGGGTCGAGCCGCCTGCGCCGTAGGTCATCGACACGAATGCGGGCTGAAGTTGTTCGAACTCACGAACCGCTCGCCACAGCCTGGCTTCGGCCGCCGCGTCTCGTGGAGGCGAGAACTCCACCGAGAACGGGATCCTGGCCTCGGGTTCTGTCCGTAGCCGGTCGACGATGGACGGTGTTCTCGTCACGAATCCTCGACTCGACCGCCCCCTGACGGATTCTTCGCTCACCCGAAGATCATAGGTTGCGCCCCACCGACGCCTGTGAGGCCTCCCGGACGAGAGATGTTCTCTGCACGTCAACCCAGGGTGTGCGCGGCTATTACTGTGGGAACCGGAATCCACGCAATTCACAGCAACCTTGGAGGATCGTCCTGTCCGGAGACTTTTCTTCACCCGTAGCCGACGCCCCCGTCGCCGCGAACGACCCGAAGGCGATGCGTTCGGCAGTCGACGCGACTCTCGCCGAGTTCTTCGCCTCGCGCCGAGGTGTCGTGGACACCGTCGGCGGCGGCTACCCCGATGCCGTGGCCGATCTCGAGGCGTTCGTGCTTCGCGGCGGCAAACGCATGCGCCCCGCGTTCGCCTGGACTGCGTGGCTCGGTGCAGGCGGAGAATCCACCGGTGCCCGCGCCGAGGCAGTGCTGCGGGCGTGTTCGGCGCTCGAACTGATCCAGGCCTGCGCTCTGATCCACGACGACATCATCGACTCGTCCAGCACGCGACGCGGTTTCCCGACCGTGCACGTCGGCTTCGCCCAACGGCACCGGGACGCGGGCTGGACCGGCTGTGCGGACCATTTCGGTGAATCGGCAGCGATACTGGTCGGCGATCTCGCTCTGTGCTGGGCCGACGATCTACTGCGCGAGTCGGGTATCGACGCCGATGCCGCGCGGCGAGTCCAGCCGGTGTGGTCGGCGATGCGCACGGAGGTTCTCGGCGGTCAGTTGCTCGACATCGAAGCCGAGGCAGGCACCGACGAGAGCGTTGCGGCGGCAATGCGCGTCAACCGCTACAAGACCGCCGCGTACACAGTCGAGCGGCCGCTTCATCTCGGGGCGGTCCTCGCCGATGCCGACGAGAACCTGATCTCGGCCTACCGCAACTTCGGTGCGGACATCGGAATCGCGTTCCAGCTGCGCGACGACCTCCTCGGAGTGTTCGGCGATCCCGAGGTGACCGGCAAACCGTCCGGCGACGACATCACCGAGGGCAAACGCACCGTCCTGATCGCGCTGGCACTGCAGAAGGCGGACGAGACGAGGCCGGATCACGCAGCCACGATCAGGGCCAGCCTCGGGACCGAACTCGACGCCGACGAAGTGGCCGACATCCGGTCCATTCTCGTCGAACTCGGCGCAGTGGACGCGGTCGAGAAACAGATCGACGACCTCGGGACCCGGGCCGTCGCAGCCCTCGACAACAGTTCGATCGAACCGGTCGCTGCCGCGCACCTGCGCGCCATGGCAACCGCCGCCATCCAACGGCAGTACTGAAAGAGAGCGCCATGTCTTCGATCCGCACGGTCTCCGGCACCACCGACTCCGTCGTCGTCGTGGGAGCCGGATTGTCAGGCCTCGCCGCCGGTCTGCACCTACTGGGAGCGGGCAGAAAAGTCACGCTCGTCGAGTGTGACGAGACCGTGGGCGGCCGCGTCGGGGTGTACCCGGTGTCGGACACCGACGGATCGCACCTCTACGACATCGACAACGGTGCAAGCGTGTTGACGATGCCGAACCTGGTGCTCGAGGCACTCGCCGCCGTGGGCGCCGACTTCGAGTCGACCACGCCGCCGATTCGGCTGACGGCCCTGTCGCCGTCCTATCACACGCGCTACGCCGACGGCACGTCCATCGACGTCTACTCCGATCCCGAGGCCATGGCGGCCGAGGTGGAACGCACCTGCGGCCCCGCCGAGGCGCAGGGATACCGCGAACTGCGACGCTGGCTCGCCGACATCTTCGACGCCGAGTTCGACCGCTTCATCGACTCGAACTTCGATTCACCGCTCGACCTCGTGGGATCGAAAGCTGCGATCTCCGACACCGCGACACTCACGAAACTGGGCGGCTTCGGCCGCCTCGGGCCCCGCGTCGACAAGTTCCTGAAGGACACCCGCCTACGCCGCGTCTTCACGTTCCAGGCGCTCTACGCAGGCATGGCACCCCAGAAGGCCCTGGCGGTCTACGGAGCCATCGCGCACATGGACACCTCCCTCGGAGTGTTCTTCCCCGAGGGAGGGATGGCGGCCATCGCCAAGGCCATGGCCGACGCGTTCGTCACCGCAGGCGGCACGCTCGAACTCGGCACCGAGATCGTCGACATCACCGTCGACCGGGGTCGGGCCGACTCCGTGATCACCGCAGCCGGTGGTCGAATCGCCTGCGACGCACTCGTTCTCACCGCAGACCTGCCCGTCGTCGATCGACTCCTCGACAGGGCGTCGGTGTCGAAGAAGGGCCGACGGAACGGATACGGCGTGGTCTCACCGTCGGCGGTCGTCGCGCACGGAACCGTTCCCGTCGAGCTGACGGAGACGTGGCCCGCCCGCGCTCACCACACCATCGACTTCGGCGACGAATGGGCCGAGACCTTCCGCCGCATCACCGCGCGATCGGGCAAGGGATCGTTGATGGCCGATCCGTCCCTGCTGATCACCCGACCGTCGGTGAGCGATCCCGATCTCGAAGTGGTGCGCGGCGGAGTACGCAGCGAACCGGTGTCGATCCTCGCACCGTGCCCCAATCTCGACAGCGCTCCACTGCCGTGGGGCGAGCTGGCGCAGCCGTATCTGAACGAGGTCCTGACGACTCTGGAGGCTCGCGGATACAAGGGTCTGCTCGACGGATTCACGCTCGACCACATCGACACACCCGAGACCTGGGCGCAGAAGGGCATGATCGAGGGTTCTCCGTTCTCGTCCGCCCACGTGTTCAGGCAGACCGGACCGTTCCGACGCAAGAACATGGTCGCCGGGCTCGACAACGTGGTTCTCGCCGGCTCGGGCACGACTCCTGGAGTGGGCGTCCCCACGGTTCTGGTGTCGGGAAAGCTCGCCGCGCAGCGGGTGACAGGGCGCACGGGCCGGTAGGTTCGTTCGATTCACTGCGTCGACCAACTAAGCTGAGCGCGATCGTTTGCCGGTCGCGCTCATTGCTGCGACCATGATCGTTCGGTGATCGGCGAGAACCATCGGCCGACGTACACATCTCGACCCACAACTCGTTGCAGAGGAGGAGCAGGCGGCAATGTCTTCGATCTCGTCGCACTCCACCTCCGAGGATCGATCGTCGGACGGCGGCACCCCACCCTCGGCTGCGCGACGACCGTCCAGACTGACCGCAACCGGCAATTTCCTGCGCAGTCCCGAGGGCAAGGCAGCGATACTCGGTGTGGTCGGTGCCGTCTGCATCGTGTTCGGCGGGTTCGGCGCGGGCAGTGTGCGCCGACGCGATCCGTTGCTCGAGGAGATGCACCTGTCGTGGCTGCGATTCGGTCACGGATTCGTACTCTCCACCATCATCGTCTGGGTCGGCGTACTGCTGATGATCACCGCGTGGGTTCGGCTCGGGCGCGCAACCCTGCACGGCCGCACCACGGTGGGCGAACTGCGCTGGATCGTCCCGGCATGGACCGCTCCGCTACTGCTGTCGGTGCCGATGTTCAGCCGCGATGCGTACTCCTACCTGGCCCAGGGCGCTCTGCTCCGCGACGGATTCGACCCGTATGCCGTTGGCCCCGTTGCCAATCCAGGAGTTCTGCTGGACAACGTCAGCAACGTCTGGACCACCACCACCGCCCCGTACGGCCCGCTGTTCCTGCTGCTCGGTCGCGGAATCACCAGCCTGACCGGCGACAACGTCATCGCCGGGACCATGCTGCTGCGCCTGACGATGCTGCCCGGCCTGGCACTGATGATGTGGGCGGTTCCGCGGCTGGCGAAACACCTCGGCGGCCGCGCGACCACCGCGGTGTGGCTCGCCGTCCTCAACCCTCTCGTCCTGATCCACCTGATCGGCGGAGTGCACAACGAGTTGCTCATGGTGGGCCTGATGACCGCAGGGATCGTGCTGACGCTCGAACACCGACACGTGGGCGGCATCGCACTGGTCGCGATCGCGGTGGCGATCAAGGCCACAGCAGGCCTGGCGCTGCCCTTCCTGGTGTGGATCTGGATGCTCCATCTGCGAGAGAAGGCGCGGGCCGAGGGGCGAACCCCGATGCCGCCCGCCCTGGCGTTCGTCAAGACCGCGGGCATCGGAGCCGCCGTCTTCGTTGCTGTGTTCGCCGTGGCGTCGGTGATCGCCGGAGTCGGAATCGGTTGGCTGACCGCGCTTTCCGGATCGGCCAAGATCATCAACTGGCTCTCGCTTCCCACGATCCTGGCTCACCTGGTGACCGTCAGCACGTCGTGGTTCCTCGATCTACGCCTCGGACCCGTTCTCGACGTCACCCGCCTGCTGTGCGCCATCGCGCTGGTCGTCGTGCTAGCGGTCGCCTGGTGGTTGGGCCGCAGATCCGAACGCGACGCGGTCAAGGGCATTCTGATCGCCCTGGTCGCCACCGTCGTCCTCTCCCCCGCGGCCCTGCCCTGGTACTACTCGTGGCCACTGGCTGTCGCCGCAGGCTTCGCACTCTCGCGCACCACCCTGATGATCCTGACGGGTCTGTCGACGTGGCTCATGCTCGTCTTCCAACCCGACGGATCGATCGGCCTCTACACCCTCGGACACGTCGCACTGGCGGTCTTCGCCGCGGTCGTCGCAGCTCTGTCTCTGACGCGCGTCGATCCGCTGCGTCTACGATCGGACCGATCCAGGCAACACCGTGCCGTGCCGAACGCACCCAAGACCCCAGCAACGGAACCGACCGGAGACGAATCCACGTCATGAAGGCTCGCGTGATGAAAGAACTGGACGGGATCGATCCGGAGCTGCACGAGGCATACCGCATCTGTCGCGAACTCAACGCCCAGCACGGCAAGACGTATTTCCTCGCCACTCGCCTGCTCCCCACCGACAAGCGCGCAGGCGTGCATGCGTTGTACGGGTTCGCCCGGATGGTCGACGACATCGTGGACCTCGAGGGCACCGACATCTCCGTGGGATCTGACGAACTCAATGCCAGACGCATCGTCGAACTCGACGTGATCGAGTCCCGGGTGCGCGACGCCTTGGCCGGAAAACCGTTGTCCGAGAGCGTGTCCGATCGAGTGTTGAGCGCGTTGTGCGACACCGTGGGGCGCTACGACATTCCGCACGACTATTTCTACGCGTTCATGCACTCGATGCGGATGGACATTCCGGGGAGTCCGATGTTCGTCTCGCGCTACCGGACGATGGAGCAGCTGCGCGAGTACATGTACGGCTCCGCTGCGGTCATCGGACTGCAGATGTTGCCGATCCTGGGAACCGTCGTCGAGCGGTCGGAGGCCGAGCCTCCCGCCGCAGCCCTCGGCGAGGCGTTCCAGCTCACCAACTTCATCCGAGACATGGGTGAGGACCTCGATCGCGACCGCATCTACCTACCCACCGACGAACTCGCTGCGTTCGGTGTCGACGAAGAACTGCTCCGGTGGTGCCGCACCACGGGAAATGTCGACGCCAGGGTGACCAGGGCCCTCGCGCACCTGATCGCCGTCACCCGCTCGATCTACCGCACGTCCGACGCGGGTATCGAGATGCTGGATCCGCGAGTGCGACCGTCGATGCGCACGGCATCGATCCTGTACGGCCGCATACTCGCAGAGGTCGAGTCACAGGGCTACCGCGTGCTCTCGCAACGCGCGACGGTGCCGCAGTGGACCCGAGCTCGCATCGCGCTTCCGCAGTTCGCCGTCACCGGCTTCAAGCGCGCAACGATTCGCTAGAAGGCCATTGCCTGAGCTCGCCTGATCACTTCGCGCATCAGGTCGCCGTGCAGAGCAGCGACGGGTGCACCGGGCAAGCTCTCGTCCTCGGTGAACAGCCACCGCAGGATTTCCTCGTCCTCGTAACCGCCGTCGTGCAGCACGGCCAGCAGACCCGGCAGGCCCTTGACGATGGTGCCCTTGTCGGTGTCGAGGAACTGCTCGGGAACACCGGGCACACGCGAACGCTTCAGCGCCAGCAGCTGCCGATCTCGAATCAGCTGCTCGACGCGGGTCTTGGGAACGTCGAGAATCTTCGCGACGTCGGCGAACTGCAGCACGGACACCGACGGATCGAGCACATCGTCGGCATAGGGAATGGCACTCACGCAGGTAACGTTAACGGGTCCGGCATCCAGACATCAAAAGCGTGACAGTCGGCCCAGCAGGACGAACACACGAGCCACGATCGTCGGTCGGCATCTCCTGCACCGATACGATCGACTTCAGCATCCGGCGTCGAACGCCGGAAGACCAGTGGACGACGAGGGGAGGTTCGGTGATACCGGGTTCGATGCTCGATCGTCGATACCGAATAGACGCACCGATCGCGCGCGGCGGTATGTCGACGGTCTACCGCGGACTCGACACCAGGCTCGACCGCCCCGTGGCGGTGAAGATCATGGACCCGAAGTTCGCCGAGGACCCACAGTTCGTCCAGCGCTTCGAGTTCGAGGCACGGGCAGTGGCCAGGCTCAGTCACCCGGGCCTCGTCGCCGTCTACGACCACGGTCGAGACGGCGAACACGCCTTCCTCGTCATGGAACTCGTCGAGGGCGGAACTCTGCGTGAGCTGCTGCGCGAGCGTGGACCGATGCCTCCGCATGCTGCAGCGGCCGTCATCCGGCCGGTCCTCGACGCCCTCGCCGTAGCCCACCGAGCCGGTCTGGTGCACCGCGACATCAAGCCCGAGAACATCCTGATCAGCGACGACGGTGACGTGAAGATCGCGGACTTCGGACTCGTCCGAGCCATAGCGGCCTCCACCGTGACGTCGAGCAGTGTGATTCTGGGCACCGCCGCGTACCTGTCTCCCGAGCAGGTCACCACCGGTTCCGCGTCCGCTAGCAGCGATGTCTACGGCGTCGGTGTCGTGTTGTTCGAGCTGCTGACCGGACGCACGCCGTTCACCGGCGACACCTCGCTGTCCATCGCCTACCAGCGCATCGACAACGACGTACCGCTCCCCTCCACCCTCATCGCAGGCGTCCCCCCGCAGTTCGACGAGGTGGTCCAGCGTGCCACCGTCCGCGCCCCGGAAAATCGGTACCGCAATGCCGACGACATGGCCCGGGCCCTGCGCGCGGCCGCGTCGGCGCTGGCGCTGCCCGAGTACCGAGTGCCGGCACCCAAGCGCTCGGCCGAGCACCTGAGCTCGGCCGCAGCCGGAGCACCGACAACGGTCGCGGGCAACCGTCCGCCGTCCGCTCGCACCCAGGTCGTGGACACTTCGCCGCCGCCACCTCCGCAACACGGGGTGCAGCACACCAGGGTGGTCACCTCGCCCACAGCGCGGGGCATCGACCACGGCCAGGACATCGCCGAGGTGCCGCCCGCCGGACCACCCCCGACCGGCAGGCGGCACTACGAGTTCCCCGATTTCGACGCCGACCGCCAGCGCTCGCGCCGAGCGATCGTCATCTGGCTCCTCGTCGTCGCCCTGCTCGCGGTGTTGGTCGGCTTCGGCGGATGGTGGATGGGCTCGGGTCGCTACACCGCAGTCCCGATGGTGGACGGGCTCGACACCACCGGTGCCACCAGTGCCGTGGAAGCCGCCGGTCTCGAAGCCGCGGTGCGCGGAACCTACTCCGACTCGGTGGACACCGACCTTCTCATCGGCACCGACCCCACCGGCGGATCGCGAATCGCCAAGGGCGACACGGTGTCTCTGTTGGTGTCACTGGGACGCCCCACCGTTCCCTCGATCGACACGAGCGCATCCGTCGACGACATGGAGCAGCAACTGCGAGACCGAACGTTCACGCCCGTCGACGGCGGCGAGGCCTTCAGCACGTCCGCTCCGATCGGCGGCGTCGCAGCCCTGGACCCGCCGCCCGGCACCGTACTGACCACGGGAAGCTCGGTCACGGTGCTGCGCAGCAAGGGGGCACCGCCGGTCGAGGTACCCGACGTACGCGGGCAGAGCGTCGACCAGGCCAGGACAACGCTGGAATCGGTGGGCATCACCGTCGGCGAGGTTCGGGAGACCTTCGACGAGGACACCGACGGCGGCAGGGCGATAGGGACGACGCCGGAGGCCGGGCAGACGGTGCGATCCGGGACCACCGCTGCGCTCGAGGTGTCCAACGCCGTCACCGTGCCGTCGCTGCTGGGTCGCTCGGTCGGCTCGGCCCGGACCGCTGTCGAGACGTTGGGCCTGACGATCGACGTCCGTCAGGTGGTGGACACCGACGGGTCGCTGATCATCACCCAGAGCCCCGGAGCCGGTTCTCGGGTGGAACCGGGCTCCGAGGTCATGGTCGTCTCGCTACCCTGATCAGTCGCGGAGCATCTCGGCGACCAGGAATGCCAGTTCGATGCTCTGCTGCGTGTTCAGACGCGGGTCGCAGGCGGTCTCGTACCGGCCGGCGAGGTCCAGGTCCGAGATGTCCTGGGCACCGCCGAGGCACTCGGTGACGTTGTCGCCGGTCAGTTCGACGTGAATTCCGCCCGGATGCGTTCCGAGGCCGTTGTGCACCTCGAAGAATCCCTGGACCTCGTCGACGATGCGGTCGAAGTGGCGCGTCTTGTAGCCGGTCGAGGCCTCGTGAGTGTTGCCGTGCATCGGATCGCACTGCCAGATGACCTGGTGGCCGGTGGCCTGAACCTTCTCGATGATGGCGGGCAGGATGTCGCGAACCTTGCCGTTGCCCATGCGTGAGATCAGCGTCAGACGTCCCGGCTTGTTGGTCGGGTCGAGGCGCTCGACGTACTCGACGGCCATCTCGGGCGTGGTCGTGGGCCCGATCTTAAGACCGATCGGGTTGGAGATCAGCTCGGCCAGCGCGATGTGCGCCCCGTCGAGCTGGCGGGTGCGGTCGCCGATCCACAGGAAGTGCGCGGACAGGTCGTACAGCTTGGGGTGATCGTCGGTGTTGTCCAGGCGCAGCATCGCACGCTCGTAGTCGAGAACGAGCGCTTCGTGGCTGGCGAAGATCTGCGCGGTGTGCAGGTTCGGGTCGGAGACGCCGCAGGCATCCATGAAGCGCAGGCCGCGATCGATCTCCCCCGCGAGCGCCTCGTAGCGCGCACCGGCGGGCGACTGGGCGACGAACTCGCGGTTCCAGTCGTGCACCTTGTGCAGATCCGCCATCCCTGCACCGGTGAGTGCGCGGACCAGGTTCATCGCCGCGCTGGCATTGGCGTACGCGCGCACCAGTCGTGACGGATCGTGGCCGCGGACGCTCTCGTCGGCGACGAGCGAGTTGATCATGTCGCCGCGGTAGGACTGCAGACCGAGCGCGTCGATGTTCGACGACCGCGGCTTGGCGTACTGACCGGCGATACGGGCGACCTTGACCACCGGCATGCTCGCGCCGTAGGTGAGCACCACAGCCATCTGCAGCAGCGTGCGGATGTTGCCCTTGATGTGCGGCTCGGTGTTGTCGACGAACGTCTCGGCGCAATCGCCACCCTGCAGCAGGAAGGCCTCGCCTCGGGCGACGGCCGCGAGCTTGTCCGACAACGCCTCCACCTCACCGGCGACGGTGATCGGTGGCACGCTCTCGAGCACCTTGCGCATGTCGGCAGCATGCTCGGGATCCCACTGCGGTTGCTGCGCAGCCGGCTTGGCCAACGCATCGTCCAATCGAGAGCGCAGCGTCGGCGACAACGGCGGCAGGTCGGGCAAGCGATCGATGGGTACGTCGACAGTCCAGTTCACCGCTACAGGATATTCGCACCGCCGAAGCCGCAGGACAACGGGTGTTCACCCGCGGTACGAGTACTCCTCGATTGCCTGGAACTTCGCCAGATTGTGCCGCGCGTCGGCCAGGGCGTCGTGAGCATCGTCGGGAACCGACGGCAGCTCGGGACTGCCGCGATCCTCCCAATGTTGGCGCAGCTCACGAGTGAACCGCGGCAACGAACGCGGCAATTCGGTCATCGAGCCCCACAGCTGGCAGAGGGCCACGTGGTCGTACGCCGCCACCCACGCCCACAGTTCGACCTCGGCACCGTAGTGCGGAACGAGAAATTCGAGCAGTTCGTCTCGGATTCGGGACCGGCTCATCCACAGCGGCGACGAGTACGGTGGCAGCTTGGGAAGCACGTTGCGTCGAACCCAGCGGCCGGCGCGCTCGGGGTCGAACTCGGAGGACACCGCATAGAACTCGCGACCGTCCTCCGACACCACACCGATCGACACCAACTCGATTGTGCGACCATCCTCGATGAACTCTGTGTCGTAGAAGTAGCGCACGCGGCTCACCCTAGCGCGTCCCCGACACGTCCCCCCACGTGCCGGTAGCCCCGATCCGAACAGCCCTGAAAGGCAACGCCAGTGACTCCGCCCGACACCAACCGTCCGGTCGCCGAAGCATCGGAGCCGGCGGCGCCGACGCGACGCCGGTGGCCGAGTTGGGCGGTGGCGTCGAGCAGGGTTCTCGTCCTGATCGGTGCTCTCGTCGGCGTGCTGTTCCATCTCAACGGCTTTCCGGGGTTGCGTGAGCTCGGCGAGCACTACCGACTCGATCTGGACGTGTATCGACTCGGCGGTCAGGTGTTCGCCGAGGGCGGGGATCTCTACGGTCAACTGCCGCCGATCGCGACCGGTACGACGCTGCCGTTCACCTATCCCCCGATCGCCGCGGCGATCTTCAGCCCGCTGTCGTCGGTGTCGCTGTACGCCGCCTCGATCGCGGTCACCGTGCTGTCCATGCTCTTGCTGCTGGTGACCGTGGTGGCGACCCTCACCTCGCTCGGACTGCGTCCTCGCACGCTCGTGTGGTGGACTGCCGGAGCAGTCTTCGCCGTGGCCGTGCTGCTTCTCGAGCCGGTCACCTCGACGCTGAACTACGGGCAGATCAACATCGTGCTGATGGCGTTCGTTGCACTGGACTGCCTGCCGAAGAAGACGCCGTGGCCCCGAGGTGTGCTGATCGGACTCGTGGCTGCCGTCAAGCTCACCCCCGCAGTGTTCGTATTGTTCTTCTTGTTGCGCAAGGACTTTCGAGCCGCTGTGGTTTCGGTCCTGAGCTTTGCGGTGTTCACCGCGGTCGGTTTCGCGCTGACGTGGTCGGACTCGGTGAAGTACTGGACCGAGACGATCGTCGATTCCGACCGAATCGGCGGTCCGGCCTACCCGCCCAACCAGTCGATCACCGGAGTGCTCGCGCGGCTCGGGCTGGACGAACTGCCTCGGTCGATCCTGTGGCTCGCGTTGTCGGTGGTGGTCCTTGCCATCGCGGCGATAGCGATGCGAAAGGCGTTCGCCGCGGGCGAGACTGCTCTCGCCCTGACGATCAACGCCATGTTCGGTCTGCTGGTGTCGCCGGTCTCCTGGTCACACCACTGGGTGTGGGCCATCCCGTTCACCGTGGTGCTCGCCGTCCTCGGCTACCGACGCCGCAGTGCGCTGTTGGCAACTCTGGTGGCCGTCGGGCTGGCGTTGATGGTCTACCCGCCGCACTGGAAGCTCGGCGAGGGCCGTTGGAGCGGTCTCGGTTGGCCGCTCGTGGATCAGTTCGCGGCCTCGGGATACGTGTGGTGGGCGCTCGCGTCGATCATCGCGGTGGCCGCGGTCGGCTGGACCGACCGGGCCGATACGACAGTCGACACCCGCTCCGCAGTCTGATCACGGAGCGGGCCGAGCAGATTCAGCTCGCCTTGGAATCCGGGATGCGCTGCGCGGTCGGACCCGACTCCGCCTCGGGTGCAGCCTTCTTCAGCGATGCGGCGTACACGTCCACGTACTCCTGACCGGAGAGCAACATCAGGTCGTACATCACTTCGTCGGTCACCGCACGCTCGACGAAACGGTTGCCTGCCATGCCCTCGAAGCGCGAGAAGTCGATGGGCTTGCCGATCCGGATGGTGACCTTCGCCGGACGCCACACGCGCGAACCGATCGGGTTCATCTTCTCGGTACCGATCATCGCGACCGGAATCACCTGAACTCCGGTCTGCAGTGCCAGACGCGCCATCCCGGTCTTGCCCTTGTACAAACGCGCGTCGGGTGACCGAGTGCCCTCGGGGTAGATACCGAGAACCTTGCCTGCTTCGATCACACGCACGCCTGCGTTGAGTGCGTCCTGTGCCGCGTCGGCTCCGGTGCGATCGATCGGCACCTGCCCGACGGCGGTGAAGAACCATTTCTGGAACTTGCCCTTGAGTCCCGGTCCGGTGAAGTACTCGCTCTTGGCGAGGAAGGTGATGCGTCGAGGCGTCTTGAGCGGAAGGTAGAAAGAATCGAGAACGGCCTTGTGGTTGCTGGCCAGAATGACCGGCCCCTCCGTCGGGATGTTCTCCGCACCCTCGATCGTGGGCCGACCCAGGGCGATGAGAAGGGGGCCGACGAAAATGTACTTAACCAGCCAGTACCACATTGACATGCTCCCTGATGATGGTCGGGAAATCGTTTGGTGCCGCCTCGCCCTGAAGCGAATCGACTGCGGCCGTGCGTCCTCGAACCGTGCCGCGTAGTGAACTGTACCCACGGTTTATGACACCAGCCACATCATCGCCGACACCAGGACCGAGGTCACAGAAAGCAGTCGAAGAACCGTCAGCGAACGCCGGTGACGAACTGCGCCCGGGCCAACTCCGCGGCCCCGATCATGCCTGCTGCCTCACCGAGTTGAGTACTGCGAATACGCGCCAGGGGGCGATGCCCCGCACCGGTCACCAGCTCCGCGTACTTGTCGGTCGCGCGAGCGAGGAACTGACTCGACGACGTCGCCACTCCACCGGCCAGCACGATCAGATCGGGGTCGTACACGTCGCTGACCATCGAGAGCCCGACGCCGAGCCACTGCGCGAAGTCCTCCATCGTGCGGCGGGCGATCGAGTCACCCTCGTGCGCGGCACTGGCGATTCGGCGGCCGGTCAACGAACCCGGGTCGAGGAACACCTCACGTGCCAGCGTCGTCGAGGACGCCGGGTCCGCCGCCAGCAACTCGACTGCGGTGTCCACCAGAGCGGTGCCGCTGCAGTACCGCTCCCAACAACCGCGCTTGCCGCAGGGGCACGCACGGCCGTCCGGCACGACCTGGATGTGACCGAGTTCCGGTGCGACACCGTGGCTACCCCGATAGATCCTGCCGTCGATCAACAGGGCCGCGCCGATTCCGGTGCCGATGGCCACCATCACCACGTTGCGCCCCCCGGACGCCGCACCGAAGCGATACTCGGCCCACGCCGCAGAATTGGCGTCGTGCTCGAGCAACACCGGCAGACCGATGCGCATGCTCATCTCGGTCGCCACAGGGGTGTTCACCCACGGCAGATGTGGGGCGAAGAGAACCGTCGTGCGATCGGAGTCGATGAACCCGGCGACGGCGAGCCCGACGGCCGCGATGTCGTGTCGCCCGGCCAGCTCCTGCACGGCCCGATCGAGACCGCGTTCGAGCGCACGCGCAGTGTGCGGAGTGGGAGCGGCCGTCGAATCGAGGACTTGCCCGTCCTCGTCGACGACGGACGCGCGCAGGCTCGTCCCGCCCACGTCGATTCCTACCGTCAGTCGCTGGTGGTGGCGCTTCATTCGTTCATGCCTTCCTCGCCCGTCCCCCGCGCGGGCTGCACCCGAGTCGCTCCGATCACGGACGCTCCTGCTCGTCCGAACGCGAATTCTTCACTCGAACGGTAATCGGAACGAACGAAGCGGGACGATCGCCCTGAAGTTTCGTGTCGATCGACACGTCCGCGACCTCCGCGGGGTCCGAGGGGACACCGGCACTACCGGACCCGGGCTCGGGCGCAGTCCCCGGTGGCGGCGAGGTCGGCGGAGCCTGCGCTGCGGAGTGCGTCGCCCCGGAGGTCGTGTGATCGGCCAGCAACTGACGCAACAGCGCGATCACCACGGCGCTCTCGGAGGCCACGAGCTCGACGAGATCGTGGCGCTCCCCGCGCACCAGTGCCGCGAGAGCGCAAACCGGACACCAACTGCATCCCTGGCGGTCACGATCCTGCTGCGTCTCGGCGACGCGACGCAGGATCGGCTCGAGTCGCGTCAGCACGGTCTCGGCCAGGGCCAGCAGGTCCGCCCCAAGCTCGGAGTGGTCCGAGGTCATCGCGACACCCCGGCCGTCGGGGTTGGCGGAGTCACAGCGGCCACACGTCGGGGTTCGGACGAAAACGCACCACCAGGCACGGTCCGTCGAGTTCGGCGGAGTCGGCCACGCACCGACGCAGCACCGACGCCAATCTGATGCGCCGTCGCCTCCCGTCGGCACTCACTATCAAGTCGTCCTCCACTCGCCCCAGGCCCAAGGTCGTCGAATCCACCACCGGCAGCAGCATTCTCATCGCGTACACGGATTCGAGTCCGCCACCCGACTCGAGCACGACCGAAGGCTGCTCACCCCAGCCCGGCGCGCGCCGTTCGAGGGAGTCCGGTTCGAGGCGATCGGCCACATCTTGCAAGGGCCCCAACCCTACCGGTTCACCGGGAGCCTGCTCCACCTCCACGATCGGCACGGTACCGATGCGTCGGCGCAGCTCGGCGACCGCGTCGAGCTGCGCCGCCCGCCACCTCTCGAACCAGAACACGGCCGGATGAGCGCCCACCAGACCGACCGACGATGCGTTGAGCTTCGGCAGGATTCTGTTGACCAGCACACGATCGATTCTGATTCCGAGCAGAGCAGCTGCCGACAGAGTTCGTTCCGCGTCGACGATCGAGAGCTGTTCGGCGGTGACGACCACGGTCGCCCCGGTACGGTCGGCGTCGGTGATCAGGGACCGGACGGAGTCGATCTGCGCGAGGATTCGCTCGATCATCGCCACCACGAGAGTGAGCCGCACATCGGAACCGGTGCCGGCGACCATCCGAGCGTGCAGAGGCCAGATCCGCTCGACGTATGCGGCGACGGTGTCGGGCAACTGCAGGGTACGTAAGGCATCCGCCGATGCGGGAAGGTCGACTATCACTGTGTCCCAGCGATTCTCGTCGGCAAGACGGCCGATCTCGTGCATGCCGAGCAGCTCTTCTAGTCCCGGGAGACCGAGCAGCTCCTCCGGTTCGATCGCCCCGAAGCTCACCCCGTGCTCGTGTCCCGCGGACGCCACGGCCAACAGTGAGCCCAATCCCCGGTACCGGGCTTCGAGCAGCCTCAACGTATCGATCTCGAGGATGTCGAGGCCGGGTGCGATCGAACGAACACCGGACGCATCCTCGACCTCGGCGTCCCCCTTGAATGCATCGGCGAGCGAGTGAGCCTGGTCGACGGACGCGATCAGAACCCGTTCGCCGGCCTGGGCGAGTCGTAGCCCCGACGCAGCCGCCAGCGTCGTCTTACCCGCACCACCTTTGCCGAGGAACAGCAACACCGTGGTGCGGGCTTCGGTGCGAGCTTCGCTCAGCCTTCGACCCGCTTCTTCAATTCCTTGAGTGCAGTGTCGGTGATGACCTTTTCTGCCTTGCGCTTGAACAGACCGATCATCGGAATGTTCAGATCCACGGTGAGCTCGTACGTCACGTCGGTGCCGCTGCCGGTCTCCTTCAACGTGTACGAGCCGTTCTGCGATTTCTGCATTTCGCCCGATACGAGGTTCCAGGAGACCGAATTGCCGTCGGCTGCCCAGTCGTATTCGAGCTCGTAGGTGTCTTTCACCATCCCGGCGTCGAGCACGAACTTGACCCGCTTGCCGCGGCCGTCCGCACCGACCTCGAGGACCTCGACGGATTTCGCGGCCGACACCCACGTGGGGTACGCGTCGAAATCGGCGATGACGTCCATGACCCGGCTCGATGGAGCTTCGACGACGATCGACCTCTGGGTTTTCTCCGCCATGACTACTGGTCCGCTTCCTCTCGGGTACTTCGATCAGCTCGGTTCGCTTCGGTGCCGCAGAACTCGCGCAGGCCTATCTCACACGATCGATCCGCGGACGCACAATGCGAACCGGCCGACCGTACCGCGCGGTTCATTCGCGAGCTGAAGTCGACGCTACGTGGTGGGGTGCTTCACCTGCAGACCGACCGGCCTCGAGCTCTCGCTTGAGCTCGAACGTCATCGCACGTCCGGCCACCCGCCGGGCATGCTGGTGCGCTGCCACGTCGGCGTCCGCGGCGGGTTCGGCGTGCAGGAAGTAATGGACGATCACCCCGTCCAGCGCGGGCTCGAGCCACAGCTCCATCGTTCCGACCACACCGCCGCGCACTGCCCAGCGGATCCCCTTCTCACCCCGGTCCTCGGTGATCGTCAGGTTCAGATCCGGCCACCATCGACGCCACCGCGCAGGCGACGCGAACGCCTGCGCCACCCGCACGCCGGGGGCGGCCACGAATGTCTGATCCGCAACTTGAATACTGCTCATCGACAGAGCTTCACACATCGGGTCGGGGGCCGTGCGCGTCGAGGCGTATTTCGACGCCGGGAGCCCGGGTCTAGAGTATCTGTGAAGCCGAGCTATCGACTTTCGTTCTCCCCAAGTTCTATCCGGAGGTAATCCCGTGCGCGAGTTCACCGTCGCCGCCAAATACGCCATCGCGGACACCGACTCGGCTGTCGATACCGTCTTCGCTCGCGCCCGCACCTCGCCCGACGCGGTGGTGTTCCGACGCACAGTGAACGGACAATGGATCGACGTCACCGCCGCCGAGTTCGAGCGCCTGGTGGTGGGGGTGGCACGGGGTCTGATCGCCGCAGGCATCGAGCAGGGCGATCGGGTCGCACTGATGTCGTCGACGCGATTCGAGTGGTCGGTAGTGGACTACGCGATCTGGGCCGCGGGCGGTGTGACGGTGCCGATCTACGAGACGTCCTCGGCCGGTCAGGTCGAATGGATCCTCGAAGACGCCGAGCCGGTCCTGCTGATTCTCGAGAACGACGCGCATGTGCAGGAGACGAAGTCCGTTGTGGCAGCAGCCCCGTCGGTCCGACAGACGTTCGTCATCGCGAACTCGGCGGGCACCGACGCAGTGCAGGCACTGCTCGACGGTGGTGCCGAAGTCGCCGAAGACGAGGTGCACCTACGGGTTTCGAAACTCGTCTCGTCCGACCCGGCAACCCTGATCTACACCTCGGGAACCACCGGTCGGCCCAAGGGCGTCCAGCTGACCCACGCCAATCTGCTCGCCGAGTCACTCGGGATTCGTGAGACGTCGCTGAAATCGCTGATGACACAGGGCCGCAGCACGCTGATGTTCCTTCCGCTCGCGCACGTCCTGGCACGCGCAGTGTCCATCGCGTCGTTCGACGCCGGGGTCACCATCGGCCACACCAGCGACATCCCCAATCTCGTCGCGACGTTCGGCACGTTCCAACCGGACTTCATCCTGTCGGTTCCGCGAGTGTTCGAGAAGGTCTTCAACACCGCCAAGCAGAAGGCGCACGCCGACGGCAAGGGAAAGATTTTCGACCTCGCCACCGAATGCGCAGTGGCATGGAGTGAAGCGCAGGATACCGGAGGTCCGGGAATCGTGTTGCGCGCCAAGCACACCGTGTTCGACAAGTTGGTGTACGGCAAACTGCGAGCAGCGCTCGGCGGCAAGTGCGAACTCGCGATCTCCGGCGGAGCGCCCCTCGGTTCCCGGCTCGGCCACTTCTACCGGGGCATCGGTGTGACGATCTACGAGGGCTACGGACTGACCGAAACCACGGCGGCGTTCGCGGTCAACACCATCGGATTCCAACGCGTGGGCAGCGTCGGGCGTCCACTGCCCGGCAACACCGTGCGCATCGCCGAGGACGGAGAGATCCAACTCCGCGGACCGGTGGTGTTCGACGGCTACTGGCGCAACGAGACCGCCACCGCCGAGTCGCTGGACGAAGGCTGGTTCCGCACCGGTGATCTCGGTTCCGTGGACGACGACGGCTACATCACGATCTCGGGACGCAAGAAAGAACTGATCGTCACCGCAGGCGGCAAGAACGTCTCACCCGCCGGGTTGGAAGACCACCTGCGGGCGGGTGCACTGATCAGCCAGGCCGTCGTCGTGGGCGATCAGAAGCCCTTCATCGGCGCGCTCATCACCCTCGATCCGGACGCGTTCGATCGCTGGAAGTCCGCACACGGCAAGGCCGCCGACGCCACCGCGGCGGATCTGCAGACGGACCCCGAACTCGTCGCGGAGATCGACGCCGCCGTCGCCGACGCGAACAAGTCCGTCTCGCATGCGGAGTCCATCAAGAAGTATCGACTTCTCCCCCACGACTTCTCGGAGGAGAACGGCGAGCTCACTCCCACGATGAAGCTCAAGCGCAACGTCATCACCAAGTCGTACTCCGACGAGATCGAGTCGATCTACTCCCGTTGAGCCGTACTGCCTAGATCAACGAACGCAGCTTCTCGGTCAGCACGTCCCAGCGCCATTCCGCGTCCACCCAGGCGCGGCCGGCGTTGCCCATCTGCGTCGCCAGCGTGCGATCGGACAGGATTCGCACGATCGCGTCGGTGGTGTCCGAGACGGACGTGCCGTCGACGACGAGGCCGGTCTTGTTGTGCTGCACCGCTTCCGGCGCACCCCCGGACATGCCGGCGACTACGGGTACACCGCAGGAAGACGCCTCGAGGTAGACGATGCCGAGACCTTCGACATCGAGACCGGCACCTCGGGTTCGGCTCGGCATCGCGAACACGTCGGCGATCGTGTGGTGGGCGGCGAGCTCCGCCGACGGCACGGTACCGGTGAACACCACGTGTTGCTCCATGCCGGTGGATCGGACGAGCTCGCGCAGAGTCTTCTCGTACGGCCCGCCGCCGACGATCACCAGAACCGCTCCGTCGACGGCCCGGCGGATCCCCGGGAGCGCCCGGATCAGGACATCCTGACCCTTGCGCGGAACCAGCCGGGACAGGCACAGAACGGTGGGGCGATCACCGAGGCCGTAGCGGGCACGAAGTTCCGCTCGCGCTGCGTCGTCGGGCACGAAGCGATCGGTATCGACACCGGGCGGCAGATGTTCGAGGGCGGCGGTCCGCCCGAACGCCGAGCTGAATCGCCCCCGGGTGTACTTGCTGACGTAGGTCACCACATCGGTGTTCTCGCCGATCGTGCGCAGGGTCGCCCGCCCGCCCGGCACCATCGACCATCCGACCTCGTGACCGTGTGTGCTCGCCACGATGCGATCGGCCCCGGCCTTGCGCAGGTACGACGACATCACTGCCAACGGAGCCGACGCACCGAACCACACCGAATCGCAGCCTCGGGACTTCAGGATTCGAGCCGCACGACGCGCGACGAGCGGAGTCGGCAACATCAGGGTCGTCGGATGCCGGATCACCTCGAAAGGCTGCCTGGCATCGAACTTCTCGTGCGAGTCGCCGCGCCAGCGCGGGGCGTAGACCACCAGCTCGTCGGCCGGCAGCTGCGAGGCGAAGCTGTGCAAGTAGGACTGAATACCACCCGGGCGAGGAGGAAAGTCGTTCGTCACGAGCAGGGTACGACGCATGGCGTCAACCGTAGCGCCCCGTCTCAGCGGGCCTGGCGAGCCACCCAGTCACCCCACGAGGACACGAACTGTGCCCGGTCGAGTCCCAGCACGGACTCGAATGCAGAATCGGTGGGGCTCTCGGACGCGAGCGCTTCGTACAGGGAACGCAGGGTCGACTCCCCGAACCGGTCGGCCACGAATGCGAACACCGACCAGGCCGATTCGTAGGCCACACTCGACCGGGCACCACCGGCACCGAAGTCCTCGTTCTTCGGCAGCACCGTCGGCGGCCCACCCGCCGCCACGATCGCCGCGAGAGTGGGTGCGAGTTGCGCGAACTCGGCACCGGACCCTCGATACCCGGAATAGTCGGCGAACCCCTCCGACACCCACAACTCCGTACCGTCGGACGTCCTCGCCCTCGCCGCCACATGTGTCAACTCGTGCCGCAGAACCGAGCGCACGGTGAACGGCGTCAACCTCGACGCGGCGTCGGGACCGAACACCACCCGCTGACCCGTCGGACGGGAGCCGTCGGCCGCCACCGCGTCGGACACCGTCACCGCAGCCACGTCGGTGGACGGATCGGACCCCGTCAGTTCGGCGAACTCCTCCGCCGAGGATGCGACGAAAACCAGCCCGTCGCGCGCCCAGTCGTCTCCCCAGAAGTCGGTGACGGCCGCGATTGCCGACGGAAGTTCGGCCGCCAGGTTCTCCACGAACCGATCGCGGTCCGGATGACCCATGACCACAGATGTCCCGGCTGCAGTGGCCACCGAACGCACGGTGAGAGGGCCGAAGTCCCACGGCCCACGCCAGGTCTGGCGTCGATACTCGGTCAGATCCGCGTCGTCGACCAACCGCCATCGACCGTCCCGCTCGGCGACGACGAGTGAGACCGGCCGACGCGTCGGCGATGCGTCCGGGCCGGTGATCGCGTATCGCAGATACACCGCGGGTGCCCAGACATCGGTGGAATCGAGCGCCGCTGCGATCGACGGCGGCACCGGGGTCTCGGGCTCGTCGCCCAGGTCGTAGCCGAACTCCGCGAAGGGGACGCCGGGTACCACTGCTGCCCGGCGCAGCTGCGCTTCGACGAAGCCGGGGTCGGCCTGCGGATCCATCACATCGCGCAGTGCGTCGAGATCACCGGAACGAACCGCGCGCGCCCACTGGTCGAGGAGGACGGTCACATCGGCGCGGCGCTGCTGATCGTAGGTCGGCGGGTCCTGGCCGACGGTGACCTCGGCGGTCCCGGCCGTGGGCGGGCCGTCGAATCGGTGAATCAGGACGACCGAGACGGCGACCACCACGACGACCACGACGACAAGCCAGCGCCGCCATGACGATCGGAGGATGACGTGCAACCCGGATGGTCGGTTCGAGGTGCTCATGCCGCCACTCGTCGATCGTCGAGACACGACCTCAGTATCGACGCGCCCCGTAGTACGGGAACGATGCCATCGACTGCACCTTCACGGGCACACCGAATGTGGAGGCATGCAGCACGTTGCCGTTTCCGGCATAAATTCCGACGTGTGAGATGTCCGGATAGAACAGAACGACGTCACCGGGCTGCAGATCCTTCTGATCCACCGGAGTTCCGCCCGCCGCCTGCGCCTGACTCGATCGCGGCAGCGTCTTGCCCACCTGCTTATAAGCCCACACGACCAACCCGGAGCAGTCGAAGCCATCCGGACCGGTTGCGCCCCAGACGTACGGCTTGCCGATCTGCGTGAGGCCGGCCTGCAGCGCACTGGCTCCCGATCCCGGCGTCAGGTTCTGCAGAATCGAGGACGGGTCGAACCCGTCGGGCAGGGTCGAACCGGCCAGAGACAGTTGCTCCGAGGACGAGAGCGCACTGTAGGCGGCCATGACCTCGGCTATCTGTCCCTGCAGCTCACTCTGCTTGGCCTGGAGATCGTCGCTGACGGCCTTGGCCTGCTCTGCGACGACGCGTGCCTGTTCGGCGGCCGTCGTCGCGGCCTGCTCGGCCGTCTCTGCATCCGAGCTGGCCTGCTTGAATCGGGCGACCTGGTCGGCGGTCTCCGCCGAGATCACGTCCAGCGCCGACATCTGGTCGAGCAACTGCTGTGGTGAGTCGCTGACCATGACGGCGAACAGTCGGTTGGTCCGCGCGCCCTGGTAGTTGACGTTGGCGACCTTGTCCATGGCCGGTTTGAGCTGCTCCAACTGCGCCTGCGCTGCGTCCACGGCGGCACGGCTCTGGTCGACGAGGGCCTGAGCGTCGAGTTGCTGCTGGTTCTTGGCGTCGAGATCGATCTGAGCATCGTGCAGAGATTCGGTGGTCTGCTCGGACTGGCGAGAGAGCTCGGCGAGTTCGGTCTGCGCGTCGGATGCCGAACCGAATCCCGGCTGCGCGGTTGCCGTCGTCGTCGGCACCACGGCGATGCATGCGGTCAGCGCGAGCGCAACCACCGAGTTTCGGGCCGTACGCAACGCTCGGGTAGATCTCGATATCGCCACGGAAAGCGACTCTCCGTCCTCACAGATGTTGCCTCGACCGAGGCAACGGTTGGAAAAGTAGTCCGAAAACGAACCATACCCATGCTCTTAAGGGCGCGGACGTGAACACGGTCCGAAATCGACGGGGGTTCGAGGTGACAGGTCACAAAATAAACATCGACCAGGTCTCGATCAGATTACGAACTGGATCCTTCCCTGTCCACCGAACCGGCGTGTCGCGCAGTCCGTGTCCGGATACGCCGACAGGGCCGAGCCGATGAACGGCTCGACCCTGTCGGTCGGTTCACAACGAGCATCGATCGCTCGAGTCAGTAACGGCGAGCACCGTCGAACGGCATCGAGTCGAGCGGGGCAACCTTGACCGGCACGCCGGACGTGGATGCGTGCACGACATTGCCGTCGCCGACGTAGATGCCCGAGTGCGAGCCGTCGTAGAACGAGACGACGTCGCCGGGGGCGAGGCTGTCGCGCGAGACCGGAGTGCCTGCGGCGGCCTGGTCGTAGCTCGTACGAGGCAAGCTGACGCCGGCCTGCTTGTACGCCCACTGGACGAGGCCCGAGCAGTCGAACGAATCCGGACCCGAAGCGCCGTACACGTACGGTGCTCCGATCTTGGATTCTGCGGCCTGAACAGCCTTCGCCGCCGGGGTGACCTGCGGTGCCAACGGCGCACCCGGCGCGGGCACACCCGGAAGGTTGAGGGGAGGAAGGCCCGGGATGTCAGGAATCTCGAAGGTTCCGACGCCGGGAATGGTGAGGGGGGCCGCCATTGCGGGTGCAGCGGGAAGAACGACCACGCCTGCCGTGAGCGCTCCGGCTATGAGGACTCGCCGCAATGTTCGGTTGGAAAGTTGTGACGCCACGAAAGATGGTGCTCCGTTTCTTCCTATCGTCCGCCGACCGAGTTAGCTGACGGGTTCGGGCTGGGAAGAGCAGCCCTACCCACCGGCCACCGTGTGGTGGCTCAGCGGGATTCACCCCAGTAGATATCGGGTTCCCGGTACGAACACTCTCGCGAGTGAACGATTAGGCGGTGACTTGCGACGCCACTCCGGTTTGGACTGGCGAGACTCCGCAAGGTCTCAGGAAGGTTACGAAATGGCATACCCCCGTGTCGACCCCAACTCGCCGAGGAGAGCGAATTCGGCTCGATTCTCGCTAGCCGGCGCGCTGATCCCCCGGTGTGTCACGAGTCGATAACAAAGGAACCTCGGCGATGTCGTCGTCGTTCACCACGAGCTTGAGAGTGGGCACGAGACCGACATCGGCGAGCACCCCCATGGCACCGAGTTCCTCCTGCTCGAGAGTGATACGAGACGGCGGACCGACCCGCCGTCCGTCCGACCCGGACGGCATCCCCGGAGCCCCCAGAAGCACCGTCACGACGCAGTCCGCGCAGGCGATGTCACGGACCAGGCAGTCACTGCAATCGATGATCATTGTGATCCTTGTCTCTTTACGGTTTCCGGCGGCCGAATCGGCCGACTCAGCGAAAGATAGCGACGGGCACCGACAGGTTCCGTGACACGACGACGTTCGACGGCGCGATGAGCGTTCTTGTCGGAGGTCGGCCCTAACGTCGTCCCGGTGAGCCTGCCCATCCAGCTGACGTTCGACGAACTCGACACCCCGCTGCACGAGACGACGTTCGTCGTCGTCGACCTCGAGACCACCGGCGGTAGCGCGGACACCGAGGCCATCACCGAAATCGGGGCAGTCAAGGTTCGAGGCGGCGAGATTCTCGGCGAGTTCGCCACGTTGATCGACCCGGGCAGGTCCATTCCGCCGTACATCGTGGAACTGACCGGCATCACATCGGCGATGCTCATCGGTGCGCCGCGCATCGAACGGGTTCTGCCCGGTTTCCTCGAGTTCGCACGAGGTTCGGTACTGGTGGCGCACAACGCCGGCTTCGACACCGGATTCCTCAAGGCCGCCGCGAGCCGTCTCGACATCGCGTGGCCACGGTTTCAGGTGCTGTGCACGGTCAAGCTGGCTCGCCGAGTTCTGACGCGCGACGAAGCTCCGTCGGTGAAGCTGTCCGCACTGTCGACTCTGTTCCGATCCGGCACCAGGCCTACCCACCGTGCGCTCGACGACGCCAGGGCCACGGTCGACGTTCTGCACGGCCTCATCGAACGCGTGGGCAATCAGGGAGTCCACAGCTACGCCGAGTTGGTCGACTACCTACCCGCGGTGTCGGCCGGCCAGCGCGCCAAACGCGGGCTGGCCGCCCATCTTCCCGGCACACCCGGCGTCTATCTGTTCCGCGGCCCGTCCGACGAGGTGCTGTACGTCGGTACGTCCAACAACCTCAAACGACGCGTGCGCAACTACTTCACCGGCTCGGAGACCCGAGGCCGGATGAAGGAGATGGTCGCACTGGCCACCCGCGTCGACCACGTCGAGTGTGCACACGCGCTCGAAGCCGGAGTCCGCGAGCTACGTCTGCTCTCGGCGCACATCCCGCCGTACAACCGCCGCTCGAAGTTCCCCAGGAAAGGGTGGTGGATCACCCTGACCGTCGAGGCGTTCCCTCGCCTGTCGATCGTCCGCACCCCGGCACCGAACAGTCTCGGACCGTTCTCGGTTCGCGGTGACGCCGCAGAGGCCGCGGCGCTCGTCGCGGAGTTCTGCCGCCTGCGTACGTGCACTCGCCGTCTGGCCCGCTCGGTTCGACACGGTGACCAGTGCCCGGCGACCGACGTCGGAGGCTGCCCAGCGGCACTGTCCGGCCCGTTGACGGCCGACGAGTACTCCGATGCCCCGACGCAGTTTCTCGCGCTGGTGTGTGGCCAGGACGACGCCGTTCTCTACTCCATGCGCCGCCGCGTCGCCGAGCTCGCAGACAAGGAGCTGTACGAGACGGCTGCCCGTCTGCGCGACAGAATTGCGATCACCGTCGATGCACTGCGCCGGATGCACCGATCGGCAGCAGTGGCCGCCATTGCCGAACTGGTTGCGGCGAGGCGCACGGCCGACGGCGGGTGGGAGTTGATCGTGGTGCGCTTCGGCCGGCTGGCCGGCGCTGCCGTCGCGCCGCGGGGAGTGCATCCGATGCCCGTCGTCGATGCCATCACCGCGTCGGCCGAAACGGTGGTGCCCGATACGACCCCGCTGCGCGGCGCGCCCCCGGAGGAAGTCGGACTCATTGCGGCCTGGCTGCGCACGGACGGAGTCCGGATCGTGCGCACGAGCAGTGGGTACTGCAGCCCGGCACGGTCGGCGGGTTCGTGGGAGTCGTGGTGTCGGACGGCGAGAGAAGCCGCGAGGGCAGGAGTGGAGCCTGCGGAACGACTGTTCAGCTCAGGAGTGGGACCTGCGGAACGACTGTTCAGCTCAGGAGTGGAGCCTGCGGGACGACTGTCGGGGTACGGCAGCAACTAGGGTCTGGGGGTAGCTCGCGTCGGACACCGAGCTCGAGATGCTTGAGGAGCGCACATGATCAATGCCATCGTCTTGATCGACGCCGAGGCCGACTTGATTCCGGAAGCGGCGCAGGCCGTTGCGGATGTCGACGGGGTGTCGGAGGTCTATTCGTGTGCTGGTGATGTCGATCTGATCGCCATCGTGAAAGTTCGTGATCATGCGTCGATCGCAGAGGTCATCACCAAGCACATCAATCGTGTGCGGGGGGTGCGCAGCACCACCACTCACATTGCGTTCCAGTCCTATTCGAGTGCCGATGTCGAAGCCGGGTTCTCGATAGGCGAGTAGCCGCGCTCTTCGTCAGCCGGCGAGTTCGGTGGTGCATCGACCCCAGTCGGCGAGTAGCCGTGCTGCTGCACCGGAATCGATTGTTGTTGCGGCAGTGGCCAATCCGGCTTCGATTCGGGCGTGGAGGTCGTCGGACACGCCGTGGTGCGCTGCCATGGCTGCGGCGGCATTGAGCAGTACGGCGTCGCGGACGGGGCCCTGTTCTCCGGCGAACACTCGGTGCGCCACTGCTGCATTGAATTCGGCGTCTCCACCTCTGAGAGCTTCTATGGGCGCTCGGGCGATGCCGTAGTCGAGCGGGTCGATCGTCTCGACGGTCACCGAACCATCGGACACCACGTGCACTGTCGTGGTGGTGGACAGTGTGATCTCGTCCAGTCCGTCGTCACCGCGGACCACGAGCACCGAGCTGCCCCGGGCGGCGAACACGTCGGCGACGACGGGGACCAGGTTCTCGAACGCACAGCCGATCAGGCCTGCGCGCGGGCGCCCGGGGTTCGTCAGTGGCCCCAGCACGTTGAAGACCGTGGGGATTCCGATTTCCTTGCGCGGTGCGGCAGCGAAGCGCAGTGCGGGGTGGTGGATCGGTGCGAAGCAAAAGCCGATGCCGACCTGCTCGACGCTCGACGCGACTGCGTCGGCCCCGAGGGTCACTCGGACCCCCAATGCTTCGAGCACGTCGGTCGTGCCGCTCTTCGACGACGCTGCGCGGTTGCCGTGCTTGACGACTCGGATCCCGCTGGCAGCGACGACGACGGCTGCCATGGTGGAGATGTTGACGGTGTCCGCTCCGTCTCCTCCGGTCCCCACGACGTCGACGGCGTCGGTGTCGGTGTGCACCAGCACTGCGTGCGCCAACATCGATTCGGCGAGTCCGTTGACCTCCGCCGGCGTCGGACCTTTCATCTTCAGCGCTACTCCGAAGGCTGCGATCTGCGCGGCTGTCGCGTTGTCGGCCATGATCTCGTCCATGACCCAGCCGGTGTCGGCGCTGGACAGGTCGGTGTGGTTCGTCAACGCGCCGAGGATTCGACGCCAGGTTCGCGGCTGTTCGTCGCTGATCGCTGCGGTCATGGTGGTTCTGCCGTGCCCTTCTGCCGTCGATGCACTCGGTGCGGTGGAAGCTTAGCCAGACGCTGCGTCGGGCTGCGCGGGCTGCAGTGCGTCCCACCCCAGTACTGCTCCCCCTCGACGCTGAGCAAGGCCGGCCATGCGAGAACGCTCCTGCGAGCAGTGCAGAGCGTCGAGTACCTGAACACGTTGCAGAACCAGCGGCACGCCGCCTTCCACCCGAGGGCGGTAGCCGGTGCTCTCCGGTAGTTCGGCGGCCGGCCCCACTTCGTAGTCGTCCTGAGCCGCAACCGCTGCTGCGTCCTCCAGTTGGTCGGAAGGCAATACGAGATGATGCCGTAGCACCACCTCCGCCGATTCCGTCCACAGCGGTCGGGTCCTCGCTGCTTCGTCGAGCACGGCCGAGCATGCCTGTGCATCGTCGAAGCAACTCGCCACCGTCACGAGGTCCTCGCGAGTGGGGTCCAGACGTTCGGCCGTCGATCGCGAGAACAGTCTCCGAAACCATCCACCTTCGGTGCGCTTTGCCATGAGGCCAGCCTTGCACGACTGGACCCTACCGGCCCGTACAGAGGCTCTGACCAGCACGGGAACAAGGACGTACGCGGATTCGTTCCGACACGACGCGCCAAGAGCGGACCCGGATATGCCTTCCGTACTACGACGGGTCATACTTCTCTTTGTGACGAGCGCTGTAGGGACTCAAGGATCGGCAATCACCCAACGCGTGCACTCGCTGAACCGTCCCAATATGGTCAGCGTCGGCACGATCGTGTGGCTGTCTAGTGAACTCATGTTCTTCGCCGGGCTGTTTGCGATGTACTTCGTCGCACGCGCCCAGGCGAATGGAATCTGGCCGCCGGAGCCGACGGAGCTGAACCTCGCTCTCGCTGTGCCGGTGACCGCGGTGCTGATCGCATCGTCGTTCACCTGCCAGCTGGGTGTGTTCGCCGCCGAGCGAGGTGACGTCTTCGGACTGCGCCGCTGGTACATCATCACTCTGGTGATGGGCGCGTTCTTCGTGGCCGGCCAGGCGTACGAGTACTACCACATGGTGCACGAGGGCACGACGCTCTCGAGCAGCGTGTACGGCTCGGTCTTCTACATCACGACCGGTTTCCACGGATTGCACGTCATCGGCGGACTCATCGCCTTCGTCTTCCTGATCACCAGAACGCTGGTCAGTAAGTTCACGCCCGCGCAGGCCACCGCGGCCATCGTCGTTTCGTACTACTGGCACTTCGTCGACATCGTCTGGATTGCCCTCTTCGCAACGATCTACTTCATCCGCTAGTGACAGTCAGCACACCAAAGATAACGAGCGAACGGAATCAGCCCCCGACGTTCGGTCCGTCCCGACACGACAAGGGATAGAAGATGAGTACATCTCCCCCAGCAGCATCCGACGACAACGCCGCCTCCAAGACGAGACGGCAGCGTAGGACGCGCCGACGCATCACCGGTGCTCTCGTTCTGATGATGGGCCTCCTGAGCGCAGGGTTCCTCGCCTCGGCCCTGACGCCGGCTCCTCAGGTCGCGACTGCCGATACCGATTCGGCAGCGCTCATCCGCGAGGGCAAGCAGCTCTACGACACGTCCTGCGTCACGTGCCACGGTGCCAACCTGCAGGGTGTTCAGGATCGCGGACCGAGCCTCATCGGCGTCGGCGAAGCAGCCGTGTACTTCCAGGTGTCGAGCGGTCGTATGCCCGCTGTTCGCAACGAGGCACAGGCGATGCGCAAGCCGCCGAAGTTCAACGACAAGCAGATCGACGCCCTCGGTGCCTTCATCAACGCCAACGGCGGCGGACCGACGGTCATCCGCGACGAGAACGGTGAGATCGCTCAGGAGTCCCTGCGCGGTGGCGACATCGGACGCGGCAGTGAACTGTTCCGACTCAACTGCGCTTCCTGCCACAACTTCACCGGTGAAGGCGGCGCTCTGTCCTCGGGCAAGTTCGCACCGTCCCTCGGCCCTGCCAACGAGCAGGAGATCTACACCGCGATGGTCACCGGCCCGCAGAACATGCCGAAGTTCTCCGATCGTCAGCTGACGATCGAGGAGAAGTCCGACATCATCGCGTACGTCAAGTCGGCCCAGGAAACCCTTCCCGCAGGCGGTTGGAGCATCGGAAGTTTCGGTCCCGGTACCGAGATGATCGCTATCTGGACGGTCGGCATCATCGCCGTCGTCGGAGCAACTTTGTGGATCGGAGCTAGATCATGACCGACGGCGATTCCGGCCGTAAGGACGCGGGCAACGACGACGAATCCGGACGCAAGGATGCGCCCGGTGCCGACGGCGTGAACGCGGACAAGAAGTACACCGACGAGGAACTCGCCGCGATGAGCCGCGACGAACTGGTCGAGCTCGGCACCAACCTCGACGGTGTCGATGTCGCTTTCCGCCGCAACCGTTGGGCTGTGGAAGGTACCCGCGCCGAGAAGCGTGCCGAGCGCAGCGTCGCGATCTGGTTCGCGATCGCCGGCCTCGCCGCTGTCGCATTCATCGGCATCTACCTGTTCTGGCCGTGGCAGTACTCCGGTATCGGCGAAGAGAACTACCTGGCCTACTCGCTGTACACCCCGCTCATCGGCGGCACGATGGGCCTGGCGATCCTCGCGGTCGGTATCGGCGCGGTGCAGTTCACCAAGAAGTTCATCCCCGAAGAGGTCTCCATCCAGGACCGTCACGACGGCGGCTCGTCCGAGCTGGACCGCAAGACTCTCGTGGCAGAGCTGGGCGATTCGCTCGACACGTCGACCATCGGTCGCCGCAAGGTGATCAAGCGTTCGCTCGTCTTCGGTGGTGGCGCGCTCGGCGTCATGGCGCTGCTCCCCCTCGGTGGACTGATCAAGAATCCCTGGGCCAAGGGCGAAGATTCGCCGTTGTGGGTATCCGGCTGGACTCCTCGCTACGATGGAGAGACCATCTACCTCCGACGAGACACCGGGCGACCGGAAGATGTCGTTCTCGTTCGGCCCGAGGACTTGGACGCTGGTGCCATGGAGACCGTCTTCCCGTTCCGCGAAGCGGACCGCGAGAGCGAGCACGATCTGCTCGTCTCGCTGCGTGGAGTTCGTAACTCGGTCATGCTCATTCGCCTTCGCCCGGATGCCGCCAGCACCGTCATCAAGCGCAAGGGTCAAGAAAGCTTCAACTACGGCGACTACTTCGCCTACTCGAAGATCTGTACGCACCTGGGTTGCCCGACATCGTTGTACGAGCAGCAGACCAACCGAATTCTGTGCCCTTGCCACCAGTCGCAGTTCAACGCGCTCGAGTACGGCAAGCCGATCTTCGGACCGGCTGCGCGTGCGCTGCCCCAACTTCCCATCACTGTCAACGAAGAGGGATTCCTCGTCGCTTCGGGAGATTTCACCGAAGCTCTGGGGCCCGCCTTCTGGGAACGTCGTCCGGAGCGTGACTCATGAGTACATTGCAAACCCTCGCCGCCAAGCAGGCCGACGGCGTAGACAGTCGTTACCACCTGGCGCCGGGATTGCGTCGCCAGATCAACAAGGTCTTCCCCACGCACTGGTCGTTCCTGCTCGGTGAGATCGCGCTGTACAGCTTCGTCATCCTGCTGATCTCGGGCGTGTTCCTCACCCTGTTCTTCGATCCGTCGCTCAGCGAGGTCGTGTACGACGGTGCGTACACCCCCCTCAACGGTGTGACGATGTCCAGGGCATACGCCACCGCTCTCGACATCACGTTCGAGGTTCGTGGCGGTCTGTTCATGCGGCAGATTCACCACTGGGCGGCCCTGATGTTCGCCGCCTCGATCATCGTGCACATGATGCGCATCTTCTTCACCGGTGCGTTCCGTCGCCCGCGCGAGGCCAACTGGGTCATCGGTTGTTTGCTGCTCATCCTGGCGATGTTCGAGGGCTTCTTCGGCTACTCGCTCCCCGACGATCTGCTTTCCGGCACCGGCCTCCGCGCCGCTCTCGGTGGCATCACGATGAGTATCCCGATCATCGGCACGTGGATGCATTGGCTCATCTTCGACGGCGACTTCCCCGGCACGATCATCATTCCGCGCCTGTACGTCGCTCACGTTCTTCTTCTACCGGCCATCATCCTGGCGCTGATCGCAGCCCACCTGGCCCTGGTCTGGTACCAGAAGCACACGCAGTTCCCCGGACCCGGCCGCACGGAGCAGAACGTCGTCGGCGTTCGTATTCTTCCGGTCTTCGCGGTCAAGTCCGGTGCTTTCTTCGCCGTCACCTTCGGTGTGCTGGCAGCGATGGGCGGACTCATCCAGATCAACCCGATCTGGAATCTCGGACCGTACAACCCGTCGCAAGTGTCGGCAGGCGTGCAGCCCGACTTCTACCTGATGTGGACCGACGGCATGGCACGACTGTGGCCTGCCTGGGAGATATACATCGCCGGGCGCTACACCATCCCGGCAGTGTTCTGGGTGGCAGTGATCATGGGTCTCGTCTTCACCGTGATGATCGCGTACCCGTGGATCGAGAAGCGTCTGACCGGAGACACTGCGCATCACAACCTGCTTCAGCGTCCCCGTGACGTTCCGGTGCGTACTGCGATCGGCGCGATGGCCCTCACGTTCTACGTGATCCTCACGCTCTCGTGCATCAACGACCTCATCGCCTACAAGTTCGACATCTCGCTCAACGCGATGACGTGGATCGGTCGTATCGGAATTCTCACCATGCCTCCGCTCGCGTACTTCATCGCGTACCGATTCTGCATCGGACTGCAGCGCAGCGATCGGGCAGTTCTCGAGCACGGCATCGAAACCGGAATCATCAAGCGACTCCCGCACGGCCAGTACGTGGAAATCCACCAGCCGCTCGGACCGGTCGACGATCACGGACACCCGATTCCCCTCGATTACCAGGGCGCAGCCGTTCCGAAGAAGATGAACAAGCTCGGCTCGGCCGGAAAGCCCGGCTCGGGATCGCTGTTCAGTCCGGATCCGGTGGCACAGAGCAAGGCTCTCGAAGATGCCCTTCACAAGGGTGAACACGAGCAGCTGACGATGCTCCGCAACTACCAGGCGGGCATCCACGGCAACGGCCACTCGAACGGCAACGGCCATGCCAATGGCAACGGGCACTCGAACGGCAATGGCCACTCCAATGGCAACGGCCACTCGAACGGCAACGGCCATGGACTCCACTCGGATGAGGACACCGCTATCGCTTCGGGTCGAAGCGATAGCGACAGAGAACACTGACATCTGACAGAGTCTCGAAAAGGGCGACACCGGCAACGGTGTCGCCCTTTTTGTTGTCTGCGAACACGATCCGGGCTGGAACACTTCGCATCACCCTCCGAGGCAGCACGGCCGGCTGCTCGTCGTCGGGAGATCCGATAGCCCTCCCCTCCCCCACCGTCGGATGACCCATCCATATCCCAGGTACATCGACCGGTCTCAGCTCCGGGGTTCGCGACGACCGGTATTACTATCGGTGTCATGGTCCGTGTTCCACTCACCCCCGGCGAACTCGCCCGCGGTGCCAGGCTCGGCTCCGCTCTCCGTCATGCCCGCGGTGGCCGAACCATGACCGACGTCGCCGATACAGCAGGCATCTCGGTCGAAACTCTGCGCAAGATCGAGACCGGCCGAATTCCGACGCCGGCGTTCTTCACCGTCGCCGCGTTGTGCGGCGCGCTGAACATCTCCCTCGATTCGCTTGCCGATCAGGTGCCCCGTGCCGTTCGGTCCCACTCGGAGGCCGACGTTTCCTGAGGGTCGTGCCACCTCGTTCACCGCAGCGCGCTCGACCTCCACACGCTCGCTCTCCGTGTCACCTCACAGCGCCATGAGCGGACCATCCTGTTCGGCCGGTATGCGGACAGCAGAAAAGGGCCCCGGTCGCTCGTGAGAACAACCGGGGCCCTTTTCGGGTGCAGCAGATGGAGTTAGTGGCGCTCGGCACCGACGTGGTACTCGAACACCAAACCTGCGGCCGCAGCGATGACGCTCACCACGCCGAGGGCGATGAGCCACGGCTGGAAGAAGGCGAATCCGATGGCGGTGATGGACGCGGCGCCTGCGAGCACGATCGGCCAGAAGCTACCGGGGCTGAAGAAGCCCAGGTCTCCTGCGCCGTCGCTGACCTCGGCGTCGTCGAAGTCCTCGGGTCGGGTGTCGAGGCGTCGTGCGACGAATCGGAAGTAGGTTCCGACGATCAACGTCAGACCGACCGACAAGAAGATCGCGGTGACTCCGGCCCACTCGACTCCTGTGCGGCTCAGGCCCGTGAACAACGCGTACACGATGCCGACCAGGAGAAAGAAGACAGTGAGGATTTCGAAGATCTTGGCTTCGATTTTCATATCAGCATGCTTCCTTGGTCAGTTGCCTTCAGCGACAGCGGCTGTGCGGAGGGTGCGGTCGGTCGAGAACGGAGCGGTGCTCGTTGCGAGGGGGCTTTCGCCGATGGCTTCGAGTGCCTGCGCGTTGGTCAGCGCATCTCCGCCTTCGGACAGAGGCTTGCGAAGCTCGATGTACTGCTCGAACCGCTCGGGAGACACGGCACGAACCTCGAAGTTCATCATCGAGTGGAAGGTGCCGCACATTTCGGTGCACCGTCCGACAAAGGAGCCTTCGCGTTCGATTTCGCTGATCTGGAAGACGTTGTCGGAGTGGTTCTCCTCGGGGTTCGGGAGAACGTCACGCTTGAACAGGAATTCCGGAACCCAGAATCCGTGGATGACGTCCGAGGACGCGAGCACGAATTCGATGCGCTTACCGGTCGGCAGAACCAGGACCGGGATCTCTTCGCTCGAGCCGACCGTTTCGATCTTGTTGTAGTGCAGGTACGACAGATCCTGCGTGGATGCTCCGTTGATCGGTCCCGGAACGAACTCGCCGTCCTCGCTGCCCTCGGCACCTTCGCCCGGAGTGGCAGCGGCCTCGGCGGCAGCCTGCTCCTCCTCGTCGGTGCCCTCGTACTTGGCGGCACCGTCCTTGAGGTCGATGGTGCGGTAGCCGAACTTCCAGTTCCACTGGTAAGCCGTGACATCCACCTGGACGTCGGGATCGGCCTGCTTCTCGTCGACGTAGTTCTGCACCACGACGGTGAAGTAGAACAGGACGGCGATGATCACGAACGGGACCGCCGTGTAGAACAACTCGAGCGGAACGTTGTAGGCCGTCTGGCGAGGGAACTCCGGTGAGCTCTTCTTCTTACGGTGGAACAGCACCACCCAGAAGATCAGAACCCACACGATGATGCCCATGACCAGGGCGGCAATGACCGACCACGTCCACAGGTCGCCGATGCGTCGCCCCTGCGGGGTGACGCCCGAGGCGAAACCGAAATTGAGTACGTTGTCGCTGCTGATGGAACAGCCCGACAGCATCAACGCGGCTACACCGAGAAATGCTGTCAGCCCCGCTCGCCGAAGGATCCGACTATGCGCCACGTTCACGCCTTCCTGATTGCCCACCACTGAAGAATAAGGGCTTCCACATGGAGATGCCCGAGTACTACGCAGCGTAGACCAAAGCTGACGCGGAGCCACCCTTGGGTCGTTACCTAGGTTCGAGCGTGTCTGCGGCATACTCGGTTGCTGATCGACCGTCCCGCTGACGACACGCGGAGATCCGGCCCCCGGCATTGTCCCCAACTGCGAGAAGAGGTAGCAGACGCTGTGTGTGGACTGCTCGGAGTACTGACATCTCACGGAACGACCGCCGCCGGCGTCGAGCTGGTGAGCTCGGCGACTCACTGCATGCGCCATCGTGGCCCGGACGAGCCCGGTGGCACCTGGCACGACGACGACGTCGTATACGGCTTCAATCGACTCTCGTTCATCGACATCGAACACTCGCACCAGCCGATGCGGTGGGGTCCGCCCGAGTCGCCGAACCGGTACGCACTGGTGTTCAACGGTGAGATCTACAACTACCTCGAGTTGCGTGCCGAGCTCGCGCGCGATCACGGGGCAGAATTCGCCACCGAAGGTGACAGCGAGTCGATCGTTGCGGCGTTCCACTACTGGGGCGCTGCCGCCGTGCAGCGTCTGCGAGGAATGTTCGCCTTCGCCATCTGGGACACCGAGACGCGCGAGATGTTCGTTGCACGCGATCCCTTCGGCATCAAGCCACTGTTCCTGGCCACCGGTCCCGGAGGCACCGCGTTCGGTAGCGAGAAGAAGAGCGTGCTCGAGCTGATGGATCTGCTCGGCGTCGGCACCGATCTCGATCCGCGTGCCATCGAGCACTACACGGTGCTGCAGTACGTCCCCGAGCCCGAAACCCTGCACGCAGGCGTTCGGCGGCTCGAATCCGGTTGCTACGCCACGCTGTCACCGGGCACGCCGCCGAAGGTCACTCGCTACTTCACCCCGAAGTTCCCGGTTCAGCCATTCGCACCCGGCAGCGAGAAGGCGCGGTACCAGGAAATCGCCGAGGCACTCGAAGACTCGGTTGCCAAACATATGCGCGCCGACGTCACGGTCGGCTCCTTTCTCTCGGGCGGAATCGATTCGACGGCCATCGCAGCTCTGGCGATCCGTCACAACCCCGACCTGATCACGTTCACCACCGGATTCGAGCGCGAGGGCTACTCCGAGGTGGACGTGGCAGCGGAGTCGGCCGCGGCAATCGGTGCTCGGCACATCGTGAAGGTCGTCGGACCCGAGGAGTTCGCGGCGTCCATCCCCGAGATCGTCTGGTATCTGGACGATCCAGTGGCCGACCCCGCGTTGGTGCCGCTGTACTTCGTCGCCAAGGAAGCCCGCAAGCACGTGAAGGTCGTGCTCTCCGGCGAAGGTGCGGACGAGTTGTTCGGCGGTTACACCATCTACCGCGAACCGCTGTCGTTGAAGCCGTTCGAGTCGCTTCCCGCATTCCTTCGACGTGCGGCCGGCTCGTTGAGCGAGCGAATCCCCGAGGGCACTCGCGGCAAGAGCCTGCTCAACCGCGGATCCATGACTCTCGAAGAGCGGTACTACGGCAACGCACGCAGTTTCAACGACGCGCAGTTGCGGTCGGTGCTGCGCGAGTTCCGATCCGAGTGGACCCATCAGGACGTCACCGCGCCGATATACGCGCAGTCGCAGGGATGGGATCCGGTGGCTCGCATGCAGCATCTGGATCTGTTCACTTGGTTGCGCGGCGACATTCTGGTGAAGGCCGACAAGATCACCATGGCCAACTCACTCGAGTTGCGCGTTCCGTTCCTCGACTCCGAGGTCTACAAGGTCGCCGAGAAGCTCCCGCTCGACCAGAAGATCACCAAGAGCACCACCAAGTACGCTCTGCGTCAGGCGCTGGAGGGAATCGTTCCCGGTCATGTACTGCATCGCGCCAAGCTGGGATTCCCTGTGCCACTGCGCCATTGGCTGCGCGGACCGGAACTCTTCGATTGGGCCCACCAGCAGATCGCCGACTCGCAGACCGATCACCTGCTCAACAAGGCCGCCGTCGTGGCGATGCTCGACGATCACCGCGCCGGCAAGTCCGATCACAGCCGTCGACTGTGGACGCTGCTGATCTTCATGGTGTGGCACGGCATCTTCGTCGAGAAGCGCATCGTGCCGCAGATCGCCGAACCGGAGTATCCGGTCAACATCTGACCTGGCCGACCGTCCCCGCCGGATCAATGCGACTTTCGGTCGCTCGGAGTGCAACAAAGCCACATTGATCCGGTGGGCGAACGAACAACCTCGATCAGGCGGGGAGCAATGCCCCGATTTCCTCGCCCGCTTCTTCACCGTAGGCAGAGGTCAGACGCTTGATCGCGTCGTCGCGGTTGAGATCCCACTCCTGAGTGCCGGTGGTCTCGAGCACCAGCACGGCCACGAGCGAACCCAGTTGCGCTGCACGTTCGATGCTGGCTCCGGCCATGTGGGCGGTGAGGAAACCTGCTCGGAAGCCGTCGCCGACACCGGTCGGATCGACCTTGCTCGTCTCTGGCACGACACCGACATGGGTGTGCACACCACCCTTTTCGACGATGTCCACGCCACGCTTGCCCAGGGTGGTGACGCGCAGATCCACCTTGTCGGCGATGTCAGCGTCGGACATGCCGGTCTTCTGCTTGAGGAGCGCCCATTCGTACTCGTTGGTGAACAGGTACGCGGCACCGTCGATCAAGTCGGTTGCCTGCGCGGCGTCGAGTCGAGCGAGCTGCTGCGACGGGTCGGCCGCGAACGGGATGCCTGCAGCGCGGCACTGCGCCGTGTGCGCCGTCATCGCGTCGGGGTCGTTGGCACCGATCAGAACCAGGTCCATCGTGTGCTGCGCTGCGAGTGCCTCGATGGAGATGTCTCGGGCCTCGCTCATCGCTCCGGGGTAGAACGACGCGATCTGCGCCATGTCCTCGTCCGTGGTGCAGACGAAGCGAGCAGTGTGTGCGGTAGCGGACACGCTCACACCACTGCAGTCGACGCCGTGCTCTTCGAGCCAGGTCCGGTACTCGGCGAAGTCCGGTCCCACGGCCCCGACGAGCAGAGGCGCGCCGCCGAGAACTCCGAGTGCGTACGCGATGTTTCCGCCGACGCCTCCCTTGCGAATGACCAGATCGTCCACCAGAAAGCTCAACGAGATGTTCGAGAGCTGATCGGCGACGATCTGCTCGGCGAACCGTCCGGAGAATCGCATCAGATGGTCGGTCGCTATCGAGCCGGATACCGCGAGTGTCACGAAGGAAGGCCTTTCGGTTCGTAGATGCTGTGGAGTCGACGGGCAGACACGACTGTGACCGGTACACGCATGCGTGTACCGGTCACAGTCGAGTACGAGTCAGCTCAGTTGAACGAGTCGCCGCACGCGCACGATCCCGTGGCGTTCGGGTTGTCGATCGTGAAGCCCTGCTTCTCGATCGTGTCCACGAAGTCGATGGATGCACCCTCCACGTAGGGAGCGCTCATCCGGTCCACTGCGAGGGTGACGCCGTTGAAGTCGACCGCGAGGTCGCCGTCGAGGCTTCGGTCGTCGAAGAAGAGCTGGTAGCGCAGTCCTGCGCAACCACCCGGCTGCACGGCGATGCGCAGCGCGAGGTCGTCACGGCCTTCTTGATCCAGCAGCGCCTTGGCCTTGGTCGACGCGGTCTCCGTCATGGTGACCTTGTGTGCCGTGGTTTCGGTCGTTGCGGTCTCATTCGAAACGGTCATGGGTTCTCCCTATCAGTCGTACAACCCGTGAATGACTCAACCGTACTCCCGGTAGCTCTATTCCTCACGCTCGCCGCCTCCCTTGCACACCGGTGTCGACCACGTCGGCCGCGACGCGCGCGGCCAACTGTTCGAGCTGATTCGCCGCATCCGACATCGCCAGCGCGACCGAACCCGCGAACTCACTGATCGAGTGCGCAGCCGAGATGCCCGCCGACTCCAGTTCGTCCTTCGACAACGTGACCTGCCCAGCGAGCACGATCGTGTCGATGCCCGTCGCGCCGCCCGCGGCAGCGATTCTGGTCACCAGCTTGCCGCGCAGCGATTGCGAGTCGAATTTGCCCTCACCGGTCAGCACCAGGTCGACGGAGTCGAGCAGTTCCTGCTGCCCGGTTCGTTCGGCCACCACGACGGCACCGGGTAGCTGCCTGCCGCCGAGTGCGAACAGTGCCGCCCCCAGACCTCCTGCGGCTCCGGCTCCCGGTCGGTCTGCCACGTCGTAGCCGGCGGCAGAGAGCACTGCAGCCCAATCGGTGTTCGACTCCTCCAGCCGAGCGACGGTGTCTGCGTCGGCACCTTTCTGTGGACCGAACACGCGGGCCGCACCGGCGTCGCCCAGCAGCGGGTTCTCCACGTCCGACGCGGCGACGAGGTCGATGCCCGACAATCGCGCGACCGCCGATCCGAGTCCGCCCAGCGCACGAATCATCGCGCGCCCGCCGTCGCTGCAGCTGCTTCCGCCGAGCCCGACGAACACCGTTCGCGCCCCGGCGTCGAGAGCGGCGTCGAGCAGCTGACCGACGCCGTAGCTGCTCGCCTTCAGTGCTGACAGTGGAGTGGGCGGGCCGTCGAGAAGATGCAGTCCGCAGGCCTGAGCCGATTCGATGTACGCCGCCGTACCGTCGAGCAGCCAGTGGGCTCGGACCGGGTTGCCGAGGGGCCCGTCCACGTCTGCGGTCTGCACGGTGCCGATGCGCGAGGCCAGGACCTCGACGAACCCTGGGCCGCCGTCGGATTGGGGCGCGAGTTCGAGTTCGTCGGTCTCACGAACCGAGGCCCATCCCCTGGCGATGGCGTCGGCCGCGGCCGCGGCAGTCAAGGTGTCTCCGAACGAATCCGGCGCAATCATCACTCGCATCGTCGGAAGTCTAGGGCTGCAGCGCCGGAACGGCATCCGCTGTTTCGCCGCTGACCTGGCCGGTGTTCGTCGGCAACGGGCCATCCCATACTCTGAGTGCGTGAAGCTGCTACGCCGTGGAAACTCTGACAATTCGGACGGAAACGACTCGAACGAATCCGAGTCGACGACGGCCGGGAGCGACGCAACCCCTTCGGTGTCTCTCGGCAAGGGCCGACCGACCCCCAAGCGCCGTGATGCCGAAGCTCGGCGTCGCGGACCGGTTGCTCCTGCTCCTCTGACGAGCAAAGAGGCACGCGAGCGCCGCAAGGCGAACAAGGGCAGCAAGGAAGACCGCAAGGCCGCCTCCAACGAGCGACGTGCCGCCGCAGCCGAACGACGCGCACGGATGCTGGCGGGCGAAGACAAGTATCTGCTCCCCCGCGACAAGGGTCCGGTGCGTGCATACGTACGCGACATCGTCGATGCACGACGCAACCTCGTCGGCCTGTTCATGCCGCTGGCCTTGATCCTGATCTTTGCTCTGTTCCTGCAGCCGCAGGTGCAGCAGTACGTCACCCTCGGCATGTTCGTGATGATGCTCTTCATGGTCGGCGAGGGCATCTACCTCGGCAAGATGATCAACAACAAGATCCGGGTGCGGTTCCCCGAGACCACCGACGGCGGTTTCAGGATCGGGTGGTACGCCTTCGTGCGTGCGTCCCAGATCCGCAAGATGCGCGCACCCAAGCCGCGAGTCAGCGCCGGCGAGGCCGTCTGACGTCGGTGGGCGAACCGAGACGAACCCTCGTGCTCGGTGGAGCCAGATCCGGCAAGTCCGGGCACGCGGAATCGCTTGCCGTTCTCGAGCCGGTTCGCTATCTCGCGACCGGTCGGCGGGACGCCACCGACGAGGACTGGCAGCTTCGTATCGAGCGTCACCGTGCGTCGAGACCGAGACACTGGTCCACCGTCGAAACCGTCACGTCTCTGTCCGGTGTCGTGACGCAGCCGTGGGACGGCACCACCGTCGTCGACGATCTGGGAACGTGGCTGACGGGAATGCTCGACGATGCACAGGCCTGGGAGCTCCCCCGCGGCACGATCGCACCGGCTGTCGACGATCTGGTTCGGGCAGTCGCGGACTGCCCGTCCCACCTTCTGCTCGTCAGCCCCGAAGTCGGCTTGTCCGTGGTGCCCGAATCCCGTTCCGGTCGCCTCTTCCGAGACGAGCTGGGATTGCTCAATTCTCGGCTCGCGGCAGTATGTGACAGGGTTCTGCTGGTCGTCGCAGGACTCGCGCTGACCCTCAAGGACCCTCCGGCGGACTTCATCACCGCGAAAGGCACAGTGTGACAATTCTTTCGGAAGAGGCTTCGGCGTCGCCGTTTCGTCCGGTGACAGCTCCGTCGGACTCGGCTCGATCGGCCGCCGCCGACCGGCAACAGGAATTGACCAAGCCTGCCGGAAGCCTCGGTCGCCTCGAGGCGCTCGGTGAGTGGATCGCCGCCTGCCAGGACGCCTGCCCGCCGCGGTCTCTCGAACGAGTGCGTGTCGTCGTCTTCGCCGGCGATCACGGCGTGGCCGCACACGGGGTCTCTGCCTACCCTCCCGAGGTGACGGCTCAGATGGTCGCGAACATCCGCGCCGGCGGCGCAGCGGTCAACGTACTCGCGGCCATCGCCGGTGCCGCGGTTCGGGTTGTCGACATCGCGGTCGACACCGATACGGATTCTTCGGTGTCCGCGTTCAAGATTCGACGGTCCAGTGGATCGATCGACCGCGAGGATGCACTCACCGAGGACGAGGTTCGGGCCGCGATCGCTGCCGGAGCCGCCATCGCCGACGAAGAGGTCGACGGCGGCGCGGATCTTCTCATCGCAGGCGATATGGGTATCGGAAACACCACTCCGGCAACGGTATTGATCGCCACCCTCACCGACACCGAGCCGGTTGCCGCCGTCGGTCGCGGCACCGGAATCGACGACGCGGGGTGGATCAGGAAGACCGCAGCGATCCGGGACGCGATGCGTCGAGCCCGGCCGGTCGCGAAGAACCCCACCGATCTGCTGCGTGTCGCGGGCGGTGCCGACATCGCGGCCCTCGCCGGCTTTCTGGCACAGGCAGCGCATCGGCGAACCCCGGTGATTCTGGACGGCCTGGTGGTGACCGCGGCCGCATTGGTGGCCGAGGACGCGGCGGCCGGGGCACGCAACTGGTGGGTTGCCGGGCATCGCTCGGCCGAGCCTGCCCATTCACTTGCGTTGCGGCACTTGCGTCTCGAACCGATCGTGGAGCTCGGGATGCGACTGGGCGAAGGTTCGGGAGCGCTGGCGGCGTTGCCTCTGGTTCGTGCGGGTGTCGGCACCCTCAATTCGATGGCAACCTTCGCCGACTCCGGTGTCAGTACCGGCGACAGCGAAGCCCGCAGCACTGCCGAAGACCGCAGCACCGCCGAAGACCACTGACTGTGCGCAGCCCAGCCGATTCACTGGTGCTCGCGTTCTCCTGGCTGACGGTGCTTCCCGTGCGCGGCCCCGACGAGGTCGACAGGGACTCCGCCGGGCGCGCGATAGCGCTCGCTCCAGTCGTCGGTATCGCCCTCGGCAGCATCAGCGCGATCGTTCTGTGGGTGTCGATCACGGCGGGCCTGACGCCTCTCCTCGGCGGACTGCTCGCCGTCGCGGCCTCGGCATTGCTCACTCGCGGCATGCATCTGGACGGCTTGGCCGACACCGCGGACGGACTGGGCTGCTACGGACCTCCCGAGCGCGCGCGAGAAGTCATGAAGTCCGGCAGTGCGGGGCCGTTCGGAGTTGCGACCATCGCACTCGTTCTGGCAGTACAGGCCGCGAGCCTGGGCCAGCTCGCGCACCAACAGCTGTGGTGGGCCATTGCAGTTCTGCCGGTGATCAGCCGGGTGTCGGTGGTCCTGGCCTGCCGCCGGGGTACGGACGCGTCGTCGCCGAACGGTTTCGGCGCTCTCGTCGCGGGCACGCAGTCGAACATGGCACCAGCGCTGTGGGTGGTTGTCGCAGTGGCGATCTCGGTGTTCGCACATCCCGACCGCCCGTGGCAGGGCCCCCTGGTGGTCATCGCCGTACTCGCCCTCGCGATGGTTCTCACTCGCCACTGCGTGCGACGCTTCGGCGGGCTCTCCGGCGACGTGCTCGGAGCCGGAATCGAGACCACCACCGCGCTGGCCGCGGTCGGCCTGCTTCTGGGAAGCTAGCGGAGCTTGGTCATCCAGCCGTGCGTATCGGCGAAGGTGCCGCGCTGAATGCCGGTGAGCGTGTCGCGCAGTGCGAGCGTGATCTCGCCGGGCTCGCCGCCTGCGATCTCGAACGCCCCCTCGGTGGACTTGACGCTACCCACCGGTGTGATGACCGCTGCTGTGCCGCAAGCGAACACCTCGGTGATCTCGCCGGAGTCGGCCCCCTTTCGCCACTCCTCGGTGGAGATCCGACGCTCTTCGACGGGGATGCCTGCGTCGGTCGCCAGGGCCAGCAGCGAGTCACGAGTGATGCCGGGGAGCAGTGACCCGGACAGCGACGGCGTCACCAGTCGTGCGTCGGAGCCCGAGCCGAAGACGAAGAACAGGTTCATCCCGCCCATCTCCTCGACGTACCGGCGCTCGATGGCATCGAGCCAGACCACCTGATCGCATCCTTCGTCGCTGGCCTGTGCCTGCGCCAGCAGAGATGCGGCGTAGTTGCCCGCGAACTTCGCGTCTCCGGTGCCGCCCGGTGCCGCCCGGACGTATTCGGTCGACAGCCAGACGCTCACCGGCTTGACGCCTCTGGGAAAGTACGCACCTGCGGGAGAGGCGATCAACATGTAGCGGTACGAATCGGCCGGGCGGACACCGAGTCCGGCTTCGGTGGAGAACATGTACGGCCGGACGTAGAGCGCGTCCTCGCCGCCTGCCGCGGGGACCCAGTCGTGGTCGAGTTCGAGCAGCTTCTCGATCGATCCGATGAACAGCTCGTCAGGCAACTCCGGCATCGCCAGACGGCGAGCCGAGGAGCGGAAGCGCTCGGCGTTGGAGTGCACCCGGAAGGTCGAGAGGTCGCCGTTCGGCTGACGGTAGATCTTGAGTCCCTCGAAGATGGCCTGGCCGTAGTGCAGGACCATCGCGGCGGGGTCGAGCTCGATCGGACCGTACGGCGCGATCGTGGCATCGTGCCATCCGCCGTCACGGGTGTAGTCGATGTACACCATGTGATCGGTGAAATGTTTTCCGAAACCGGGTGCAGCGAGCACCGCGTCGCGCACGGCGGGCGTAGCGGGCGAGGGATGCTGCACGTACGTGAATTCGGAGACACCTGTCATGCCCGAGATCCTATCGTCACGGCCACCGAGCTCTCGCGCGGTCACCTGGTCTTCACTGCGACGAAGGGCGGCGCGACCACTTCGCAGCGCAACGCTCGCCCACGAACGTCGACTTCGACCTCCGAGCCCACCGCAGGAGCGGCCTCCGCGTCGAGCAGGGCGAGGGCGATTCCGATCTTCAGCGACGGCGAGAACGTGCCGGACGTCGTCGTTCCGATCTGCTGTCCCGATGCCTTGACGGCAAGGCCCGGGCGCAGGACACCGCGATCGAGAGCCCTCAGTCCACGCAGCACACGCGCCGGTCCGCTCTCCTTCTCCGAGGACAAGGCTTCCTTGCCCCAGAACGCATCCTTCTTCCACCCGATAGCCCAGCCGCAGCGCGCCTCGAGAGGCGAGATGTCCAGTGCCAGTTCGTGTCCGTGCAACGGGTAACCCATCTCGGTGCGCAGTGTGTCGCGCGCTCCGAGCCCGCACACCTGTCCCCCACGAGACCGCACTGCTGCCATCAGCGCCCGGAAGAGCGGTTCCACGTCGCCCGCGGGTGGAACCAGTTCGTAGCCGTGCTCGCCGGTGTATCCGGTTCGGCAGACTCGCACCGCAACCGAATTCCAGGTGGCGTCCTCGAACGCCATGTAGTCCATGTCGGTCGGCAGGCCCAGTTCCTGAAGAACCTCGGTCGATTTCGGTCCCTGCACGGCCAGGACTCCGAACTCACGGTGCTGGTTCACCACCGAAATCCCGTCGGGTGCCTGCTCGGCCATCGCCGCGACGACGGCCGCCGTGTTCGCCGCGTTCGGCACCAGAAAGACATCCTCGTCCGAGACGTAGTATGCGATCAGGTCGTCGACGACGCCGCCGGATTCGGTGCAGCACAGCGTGTACTGCGCCTTGCCCGGTTCTATTCGGTTCAGATCGTTGGTGAGAACGGAGTTCACGAACGCAGCGGCTCCGGGTCCGGTCACCGACGCCTTGCCGAGATGCCCGACATCGAACAGACCCACGGCCTCTCGCACTGCCGTGTGTTCGACGACGACCCCGGCGTACGACACCGGCATGGTCCAGCCGCCGAAAGGTGCGAATGTCGCACCCAATTCGGTGTGCACGGCGTGAAGTGGTCCCTCGATCAGCTCGGTGTCGGTCATGGCGGTCACGCTAGCTCACATCGCGGCCGTCGCGGGCCCGGCAGACCGACTGCGTCCCTCGACGAGTCGTCATTAGGATCGAGGTACGTACACGTCAACCCCTACAGGAGCAGCCACGTGCCTTCACCCTCGACGCCTTCCCGCACTCTCGGACCCGACCTGGTCCTCGCGGGCAAGCTCGGTAAGAAAGTCGACGTTCTCGTCGTCGCGCTGAGTACCAGCGACGACGGCCTCGAGCTCGCCATCACCGACGACATCTCCGACGACGCCGTCGCTGCTGCGCTGCTCGATTCCTTCGAGTCCGTCGGTGCCACCGGCAAGGCCGATGAACTGGTGCGCATTCCGGCACCGGCCGGCCTGTCCGTGGACAGCGTCCTGGCGGTCGGCCTCGGTAGCGCAGCCGACATCGACAGCGAGCGCATCCGGCAGTCCGCCGGAACCGCGGCTCGTGCACTGAAGGGCGTCGATACGGTGGCGACCACGTTGTCGGCACTCGATCTCGGTGCGACCGCGGAGGGGTTCTTCCTCGGCGCGTATCAGTTCACCGCGTTCAAGTCCTCGCTCTCGGCCCCGAAGGCGGACGGTCTTCCCCTCGCCCGCGTCGAGTTGCTCGTGCCCGACACGCGCTCGAAGGAAGCGAAGAACGAGCTGGCACGCTCGATCGCCATCGCCGAATCCGTTGCTGTAGCACGTGATTTCGTCAATACTCCGCCGAGTCACCTCTACCCTGAGGAGTTCGCGGCGCAGGCGAAGGCGCTGGGTACGGCTGCAGGCCTGAAGGTCGAGATCCTCGACGACAAGACACTGGAGAAGGACGGCTACGGCGGCATCTACGGCGTCGGCAAGGGTTCTTCACGCCTGCCCCGACTGGTTCGCCTGACTCACTCGGGCGGCAAGCGGGGCGCGAAGAAGGTCGCCCTGGTGGGCAAGGGCATCACTTTCGACACCGGCGGCATCTCCATCAAACCCGCTGCGGGCATGGAGAACATGACCTCGGACATGGGCGGTGCGGCTGCGGTCATCGCGACGGTGATCCTGGCCGCGAAGGTCGATCTGCCGCTCGACGTCGTCGCGACGGTGCCGATGGCCGAGAACATGCCGTCGGGCACAGCGCAGCGTCCGGGCGACGTACTGACCCAGTACGGCGGCATCACCGTGGAGGTCATCAACACCGACGCCGAAGGCCGCTTGGTGTTGGCCGACGCGATCGTGCGTGCCTGCGAGGACGATCCGGATTACCTCATCGACACCGCGACACTGACCGGGGCCCAGGTGGTCGCGCTCGGCAATCGGACGCCAGGAGTCATGGGCACCGAGGACTTCCGCGACCGCGTCGCCGAAATCTCTCAGGCCATCGGCGAGAACGCGTGGCCGATGCCGTTGCCGAAAGAGATCCGACGTGAACTCGATTCCAAGGTGGCCGATCTGGCGAACGTCACCAACGGCCGCGCCGGTGGAATGCTGGCCGCTGCGCTGTTCTTGAAGGAGTTCGTCCCCGAGGGCGTCGAATGGGCTCACATCGACGTCGCGGGACCGGCGTACAACACCGGCGGGCCCTTCGGGTACACCGGCAAGGGCGGCACCGGCGTTCCCGTACGGACGATGTTCGCGGTCCTCGAGGACATCGTCGAGAACGGCTGATGGCACAGTCCGTGCGTGCGGATCGAAATCTGCACGCACGGATTTCGGTCAGAGATCGCGCTGCTGCTGTTCGCGCTTCTTGATGATCTTCTGGCGAGCGTCGTGATCGCGCATGCGCTGGGGGTAGCCGGTCTTGCGCACGTCGTAGACCGGCATCTTCAGGTCGCGTCCGATCTTTCGTGCATATTTTTCATCCAGCGGCCGACGGGTCCACTCGCCGTCGTTCGCGATGAGCACCACCGTCAGCGGGGTCACCGTCGTCTTCGGCTCGACGTAGGCCTCGACACCGATTCGAGCGGCCGTCCAATCGGCCAGGTACTGGGCAACCGACCCCTCGGGGCCACGTTTCGCGGACCCGCCGCTTCGTTTGAGTCGATCGAACAATCCCACGAGAACATCCTTTTCGTACGGCCGATGAATCACCGGTTCGGGTGCCGGAATGTTGTTACCCGCCAGTTTGCCAGGCGTGTTTCCGCGCCCTAGGGGAACGGCGAGGCGATAACAATGGAAGGATGACATTAGAGGGTTCAGCTCTCTTGATAGTGAACCAAGGCTCGTGAAGTGAGTAAGTGAATTGCCGAGAGGGAGTGTCTACGTGGGCGCTGTGTCGAGCCGAACACGCTCGATCGGTGTTCTGTGCACCGGCGCCTCCGTCGAACCGAATCACGCAACTCTCGTCCATGAACCCTGTTCCGCCAGCACAATGGTCTGCGACCACGAGTCGTCGAACCACATCACCCGCACACAACTGTCGAGGAGTCAACAGACATGGCCTTCTCCGTCCAGATGCCAGCTCTTGGTGAGAGCGTCACCGAGGGAACTGTCACGAGGTGGCTCAAACAAGAAGGCGACACCGTCGAAGTCGACGAGCCATTGCTCGAAGTCTCCACGGACAAGGTCGATACCGAGATCCCGTCGCCTGCAGCCGGTGTTCTGACCAAGATCGTCGCTCAGGAAGACGACACCGTCGAGATCGGTGGCGAGCTCGCCCAGATCGGTGACGCAGGCGAGGCTCCCTCGTCCGACGCGCCGGCCGAGGAAGCTGCGCCCGCCGAGGAGTCGGCACCCGAGGAGGCTGCCGAGGAGCCCACTCCCGCAGCCGAGCCCGAGCCACAGGCCGAGGAGGAGGCACCCGCAGCGAGTGCATCGTCCGACTCGTCCGGATCAGGCACCCCGGTGACGATGCCCGAGTTGGGCGAGTCCGTCACCGAGGGCACCGTGACCCGTTGGCTCAAGGCCGTCGGCGACGAGGTTGCTGTCGACGAACCACTGCTCGAGGTCTCCACCGACAAGGTCGACACCGAGATCCCGTCTCCGGTCGCCGGAACTCTGCTCGAGATCTCCGCCGAGGAAGACGACACGGTCGCCGTCGGTGGCCAGCTCGCCGTCATCGGATCGGGATCGCCGGCCGAGAAGGCCCCCGAGCCCGAGGCCACCCCGGAGCCCGAAGCCCCCAAGGCCGAAGAGCCGAAGAAGGAAGAGCCCAAGAAGGAGGCTCCCAAGCAGGAAGCCCCGAAGGCCGAACCGAAGCCCGAACCCAAGGCCGAGCCCAAGCAGGAGACTCCGAAGGCTGCTCCCGCCAAGGAGTCGGCACCGTCGGGTGATTCCAGCCCGTACGTCACGCCGTTGGTTCGGAAGCTGGCGTCGGACAACGATGTCGACCTCTCGACGGTCAAGGGCACCGGTGTCGGTGGACGCATCCGCAAGCAGGATGTGCTCGCTGCTGCCGAGGCCAAGAAGGCTCCGGCTGCTCCGGCCGCCGAGGCTGCGCCCGCCGCGGCCGCCAAGCCCGCTGCGCCGGCCACGGCCGGTGTTCGTCCCGAGCTCGCGCATCTTCGTGGCACCACGCAGAAGATCAACCGGATCCGGCAGATCACCGCGAAGAAGACGCGTGAGTCGCTGCAGACCTCTGCACAGCTCACCCAGACCTTCGAGGTGGACGTCACCAAGATCGCCGGTCTGCGGACGAAGGCGAAGGCGAAGTTCGCCGAGAACGAGGGCGTCAACCTGACGTACCTGCCGTTCTTCGCGAAGGCCGTCGTCGAAGCTCTGAAGGCGCACCCCAACGTCAACGCGAGCATCAACGAGGAAGCCAAGGAGATCACGTACCACGCCGATGTCCACCTCGGTATCGCCGTGGACACCGAGCAGGGTCTGCTCTCCCCCGTCATCCACAATGCGGGCGACCTGTCGCTCGCCGGGCTGGCTCGGGCGATCAACGACATCGCCACCCGTGCACGCTCGGGTGGGCTCAAGCCCGACGAGCTGTCCGGTGGCACGTTCACGATCACCAACATCGGCAGCCAGGGTGCATTGTTCGACACCCCGATCCTGGTTCCGCCGCAGGCCGCCATGCTGGGCACGGGCGCAATCGTCAAGCGTCCGGTCGTCGTCAAGGACGACTCGGGCAACGAGTCGATCGGTGTTCGCTCGATGTGCTACCTGCCGCTGACCTACGACCACCGCCTGGTGGACGGAGCCGATGCGGGACGCTTCCTCACGACGATCAAGCAGCGTCTCGAAGTGGCGTCGTTCGAGGCCGATCTCGGCCTGTAGGCAACCGACGAATCGCGACTCTCACGTATTCTGGTGAGAGCGCGAAACATTCGCATCGGAGTCTCGAAAAGAGGGGCACGAACCGTGCATCCGGGGCATCATTCGTTCGCGAATGATGCCCCGTTTGCGTCAAGGAGGCTTTCGTTCACATGCGCGTAGTCATTGCAGGTTCATCAGGTTTGATCGGCACGGCCCTGGTCGCAGCGCTGCGGGGCCGCAGCCACGACGTCACCCGCCTGGTTAGGAGATCACCGGCCGGACCCGACGAGTCACAGTGGGATCCATCGCGCGGAAGCGTCGATGCGGCCGCGCTCGACGGAGCCGACGCGATCGTCAACCTCTGTGGTGTCGGAATCGGTGACAAGAGATGGTCCGGTGCGTACAAGCAGTTGGTGCGGGACAGCCGCATCGCTCCCACCGAAGTACTCGCCGGGGCTGCCGCCGACGCGGGTGTGCCCACTCTGATCAACGCGAGTGGCGTCAACTTCTACGGCGACACGGGCGATCGGGTGGTCGACGAGACGGCCCCGGTCGGTGAGGGGTTCCTGGCCGAGGTCTGTCGTGATTGGGAGAACGCCACGTCTGCGGCGTCGGACGCGGGTGTTCGCACTATCATGCTGCGGAGCGGTGTCGTGCTGTCGCAGCGCGGCGGCATGTTGGGCAAGCTTCGGCCGCTGTATCTGTTCGCCCTCGGCGGGCGGCTCGGCAGTGGCCGCCAGTACTTCCCGTGGATTTCTCTCGAGGACGAGATCGGTGCCATCGTCCACGGCATCGAGAACGACTCCCTGCGTGGCCCGGTCAACATGGTCGGTCCCACTCCGGTGACCAACGCGCAGTTCAACAGTGCGATGTCGCGCGCGGTGCACCGTCCGGCCCCCTGGGTCGTCCCCGGCTTCGCGCTGAAGGCGGTGATCGGAGAATTCGCCGAGGAGGCCATTCTCACCGGGCCACGGGCAATTCCGAAGGCTCTGGAGGACGCGGGCTACACCTTCGAGCACAACACCGTGGGAGAGGCACTGCGGGTGGCCGTCGGCTCCTGACGCGGCGTACCGTTCCGATTCATGAGTGATGCGAACTCTTCGTCGGCCGTGGTGTCGGCGCGCGCGAGCTCCGAACCGATGGTGGTGCGTGAGTTGGGCACCGTCGAGTACACCGAGGCCTGGGCACTGCAGCGCGAGCTGGCCGGTGCCCGGGCGGACGGTGTCGGATCCGACACGCTGCTGCTGCTCGAGCATCCATCCGTCTACACGGCAGGGCGGCGCACTGCCGAGGAAGACATGCCGCGGGACGGCACCCCCGTCGTCGAGGTCGATCGTGGCGGCAAGATCACCTGGCACGGTCCGGGCCAACTGGTGGGTTATCCCATCGTGAAGCTCGAACAGCCGATCGACGTCGTCAAGTACGTGCGCCGGATCGAAGAAGCTCTGATCTTCGTCGTGTCCGGGTACGGCATCGCCTGCGGACGCGTCGACGGTCGATCGGGAGTGTGGTTGGCGGCCGAGATGCGCGACGGCGCGTGGCTTCCCGAACGCAAGATCGCTGCCATCGGAGTACGCGTTCAGCGTGGGGTGACGCTGCACGGATTCTCACTGAACTGCAACGCCGCCATGACCGGCTTCGATGCGATCGTCCCGTGTGGCATCGCCGATGCGGGTGTGACGTCGCTGTCGCTGGAGCTGGGCCGAGACGTCACCGTCGGCGAGGTCACCGCTGCTGTCACCGAGGCCGTTCGGGCCGCGCTGGACGGGTCGATGCCCGTGCAGGATCACGAGATCGAACATCCGGCCGTCACGAGTGCGTCGATCAACCCGCAGTTCACCACGGTCCGCTTCGGCGCGTAGCATCGACTCTGTGACTGTGGCCCCAGAAGGACGCAAGCTGCTCCGCCTCGAGATCCGAAACGCGGAGACCCCCATCGAACGCAAACCCAACTGGATCAAGACCAAAGCGAAGATGGGCCCGGAATACACCGAGCTCAAGGGTCTTGTGAAGCGTGAAGGTCTGCACACGGTGTGCGAGGAAGCCGGCTGCCCCAATATCTACGAATGCTGGGAAGATCGCGAAGCGACCTTCCTCATCGGCGGTGAGCAATGCACCCGCCGTTGCGATTTCTGTCAGATCGACACCGGCAAGCCGGAGGACCTCGATCGAGACGAGCCGCGCCGGGTGGCGGAGAGCGTGCAGGCCATGGGTCTGCGCTACTCCACGATCACCGGCGTCGCTCGGGACGATCTCGAGGACGGCGGCGCGTGGCTGTACGCCGAGACGGTGCGGTACATCAAGAAGCTGAACCCCAACACCGGCGTCGAGCTGTTGATCCCGGATTTCAACGCCAAGCCGGATCAGCTGGCCGAGGTGTTCTCCTCCCGTCCCGAGGTGTTGGCGCACAACGTCGAGACGGTGCCGCGCATCTTCAAGCGCATCCGCCCCGCCTTCCGGTACCAGCGGTCGATGGACGTCATCACCGCGGCCCGCGCCGACGGTCTGGTCACCAAGTCGAATCTGATCCTCGGCATGGGTGAGACCCCGGAAGAGGTGCAGGAAGCCATTCGTGACCTGCACGAGGCCGGTTGCGACATCCTGACCATCACCCAGTACCTGCGCCCGTCGCCGCGCCACCACCCGGTCGAGCGTTGGGTCAAGCCGGAAGAGTTCGTCGAGCACTCCGATTACGCCACCGAGATCGGGTTCGCCGGTGTGCTGGCCGGTCCGTTGGTCCGCTCCTCGTACCGCGCCGGACGCCTCTACGCACAGGCCATGGCGCATCACGGCCGTGAATTGCCCGAGAGCATGAGCCACCTGACCGATGGTGGCGAGGCCTCTCAGGAGGCCAGCTCGCTGATGGCTCGTCTGGCCGCTCGCTGATCGTCGTTCCCAATCCGGAGCGGTGCGAGTGAGCGTCGGCACAGGACGTATCCTGTGAGGCATGGCGAACGGCAGTAAGGCTGGCAAAGCAGCAAAGCCCAGCAAAGAAGCAAAAGCGGCTGCCAAGGCGGCGCGCAAGCAGGCATCGAGGGAACGGCGCAAGCAGCTCTGGCAGGCGTTTCAGATGCAGCGCAAGGACGACAAGGTTCTCCTGCCGCTGATGATCGGGTCGGTGGTCGGGCTGGGGCTCCTCGGATTCCTCATCGGCCTGGCCTTCGGTTTCCAGTGGTTCCTTCTCCCCATCGGACTGCTCCTGGGAGTCCTGGTTGCGTTCATCATCTTCGGTCGCCGCGTGCAGAAGTCGGTGTACAAGAAGGCCGACGGCCAGGCCGGAGCGGCCGCGTGGGCCCTGGACAATCTGCAGGGGTCGTGGCGGGTGACCAACGCGATCGCCGGAACCACCCACCTCGACGCCGTGCAT